>CAJWSQ010000310.1 GCA_913045895.1 uncultured Flavobacteriales bacterium
CCGGCTTAAGAGGCGGGTGTTACTTGTTATTTTGGTTGGTGGAGCTAAAAAATGGAAAGATGGTGTTGAGTTAGAAGCTACACTTGATGGCGAGAATCCAATCACCATTAAAGTAAACATGCTTAAACGAGGCATGGATAGTTTTCTAATCCAGTTTAAGTGGGATGATGATTCAGTGATTTTTGCTGATTTGTTGGAGAAGTTAGGAAATACACCACTTCCTCCCTACATCAAAAGATCTGCAGAACAAACGGATAAAAGTCGCTACCAAACGGTTTTCGCAGAGCACAACGGTTCAGTTGCTGCTCCAACTGCAGGGTTGCATTTTACTTCCAACTTGATCCAGAAATTAAATGATCAGGGAGTTCAACAACATTACGTTACGCTTCATGTAGGTGCAGGAACTTTTAAACCCGTAAGTGCTGATACCATTGACGATCACATAATGCACCATGAATTGATAGAAATTGATCGTGAAGCATTGGTGTCACTTTCACAAGTAAAAGAGCGCATTATTCCAGTTGGAACAACCTCTATGCGAACACTCGAAAGCTTGTATTGGTTAGGAGTTAAGGCCCTTGAAAAAGCTAATGTTTCATTGGAAGAGTTCTACGTTAGCCAATGGGATCCATACGGACATACAGTGTTGCCCAGCAAGCAAGAAGCAATATCAGCTTTGGTAGATTTTCTTGATAAACATCAGCTAGATAAACTGATTACCAAAACACAACTCATTATTATTCCAGGTTACAAATTCAAAATGTGCGATGGTTTAATTACAAACTTCCATCAACCAAAAAGCACACTCTTACTTCTGGTTTCAGCACTCATTGGTTCCGATTGGAGAAGGGTTTACAAATATGCCATGGATAATGATTTTCGCTTTTTGAGCTATGGCGATGGCTCTTTGTTGTTGAGGTGATGTAACCAATGTCACTTTATCTCGAGACTGACGCAGGTATTTTTGCAGTGCAATCAAAAAAACCAAATCGTCTGTTTCGCATGGAAAAAAAGAATCACGAAATTGAATGGGCTAAAGTGGTAAGCAAGATGTTTATGCTTGTCGCTTGGCTAATTGTAGGCATCATCATTCTATCTGGACTGTTACTCAACTATCCTTATGCTTTGCTTACAGTTGACAAAGTGGAATTAGCACCTGAACAATCAGAAGCACAAGCAGCTCAACCCCAAAAAATAGAAACTGATTATTTCTCAGCTGATTTCGGTGTGTCTAAACTCGGGAATTCCATGTACGAAGAGAGTGTGAAGTACGGTTTTGCCCTTGTTTCTGAAACGTATAAATACATCGGTCCAGAAAATGGCGATCCTAAAATGGTGTATACTGGAAACAACTTGGCGTGTAAAAACTGCCACTTAAATTCAGGTACTAAAAAGCATTCGGCACCTTACATTGGTGTAACCACAAGGTATCCGAACTACCGCGGTAGAGAAAATAAAATCGGAAGTATAGAAGAGCGAGTTAACGGTTGCATGGAGCGCAGTATGAATGGTAAAAAACTACCAACCGATAGCAAAGAAATGCGTGCCATTGTTTCGTACATGACATGGTTAGGTAGAAATGTTCCTAGTGGAGAAAAGTTTGATGGCGTTGGATTTACCAAAGTGAATTTACCTGACAGAGCAGTTGATTTAGCTCATGGAGCGCAAGTGTATACCGAAAAATGTGTGTCGTGCCACGGTGCTGAAGGTGCTGGTTTAAAAAATGGAAACGGATTGGGATATACATATCCTCCACTTTGGGGAAAAGACACGTATAATCACGGTGCTGGAATGAATCGTGTGATTACAGCCGCTCAGTTCATCAAAGGAAATATGCCTTTCGGAGCAACAAGTGAAAATCCGATGTTAACAGATGAAGAAGCTTATGATGTGGCAGGATATATCGATTCAAAAGATCGTCCGATAAAATCGAATACCGATACAGATTATCCTGATTTGAAACGCAAACCAGTTTCAACGCCTTATGGTCCATGGGATGATGAGTTTTCAGCTGAGCAACATAAATTTGGGCCGTTCAAGCCAATTATGGAACATTACCAAAACCAATACGGAATCAAAAAAACCAAGTAATTGTGATTAGATTTTATAGTGTTACCCTTTTCTTGATTCTTAGTGTTTGGAGTTATTCGGTATCTGCTCAACAAAAATTGGCAGACGCATTTAAAAATGGTAAAGTTCGAGGCAATTTCAGAACCTACTACTTCTATGAAGATAATGATGGCGATTTAAAAGATTGGAATACCCTTTCGATGGGCGGCATGTTGGGTTATGAAACAGCTCCGTTCAAGAAACTCTCTATTGGAGTAGCATTTTACACTTCGCAAGATTTAGGAATTGGAAATACCGATGAGCTCGATCCAACAACTGGAAAACCTAGTAGATATGCTCTTGGTAATTACGATGTAGAGGATATCTCAAACAGAGAAATATACCAATTGGGTGAGTTGTATTTGCGATTCAAAACAGAGAAACATCACCTGCAAATTGGACGCATGAAACAAAAGAATCCATTCTTAAATCCTGAGGATGGTCGTATGATTCCAACCCTGTTTCAAGGTATTTGGTATACCAACAATTCTTTCAAAAATTGGAGATTAGAAGCTGGGGTTATCAATGCTATTTTTGTTCGATCTTCAACCAAATGGTATAACCCAGATAACAGTTTTGTATACGCTCAAGGAAGAAGCGTAACTGGAGTAAATGCCAGTTATCGCGGCAATACAGGTTCAGATTTTATTGCAGTTGGCCATGTTCAGGGCAAACTAACAGAGCACTTAACCATTTCTGTTTGGGATTATTATGCAGACAATATTTTCAACACGATATACAG
>CAJWSQ010000311.1 GCA_913045895.1 uncultured Flavobacteriales bacterium
GGTAGCGATTTTAGAGAAATAGGAATTAAAAGCAAACTAGGAATTAGTATTTTTACACAGCATAGTAATATATATAAATAAGTTTAGAAGAATCATGTTAATAGGAGATTTAGAATGTTAAACAACAAAGAACTGACTAAGGCTATTATCCGAAGTCAACATACTCAACGAAATTGGGATTTGTCTAAGTCTATACCAGATGAAGACCTCAAAGTAATGCTTGATTGTGTGACTCATTGTCCTAGTAAACAGAATTTTGCATTTTACAAAGTGCATGTAATAAAGAATCGTGAAACAATTGAAAACATTCATGAGTTGTCAATGGGTTTGGGTTACAAAGATGAAAACAATGAACGTATCGAATGCACTAATCCTCAAACATTAGCTAATGTATTATTTGTTTTTGAAGATGAAGACCTATCAAAATCATATACTAATAAATCTGCCGGTGTTGGTAAGGGGGGTTCATATAGAGATGCAGAAAACGAAGAATTGTATATGCGTGATGTACACATGGCAATGGGCATTGCTTCTGGGTATTTAAATATCATATCTTCTATTATGGGTTATGATACGGGATGTTGTGCATGTTTTCATGAGCCAGAGATTAGAGAGTTGTTAGGATTAAAAAATAAAGTAGAACTGATTATGGGAATAGGGTTTAAAGACCCCAATCGTGAAAGACGGTCACATCATGTATTGGATGTTAAGATACCCAGAAGAGTAAAAGAAAAAATTCAAGTAAACACTATGCATTAAAGATGATTAAAGACTACACAGTAAAACTACTAGACTACACAGATACAATGTCACAAATTGTTGGAGACTACACACAGATAGGCCGAAGTAAATCTAACGTGGGTGGATATCAAAGTATATTGCTTGAACCAGAGGACATGCCAGATTCTCTCAAGAGATGTATTGATCATTATGTGCATGTAATAGACAATACAGTAAATATGGTTCACTGGTGGATCAATGTTAATGGAAATGGCCATGCAAATACCACACATGATCATTATGACAGAACTCCACCAGCAGAGCCAATAGGAGTTAGTGGCATCTTTTATGTTTCTGTTCCAGAGGATAATATGGGAGATGTTGTTTTTCAAGGCACAGTAATGAGATCAAATCCGACTCTCTATGATCCACCTAAAAAGTTTAAACCTAAAACAAACAGGCTGTTGTTATTTCCTTCCGACTGCTTTCATTCAGTAGAACCAAATGAAAGCAGCAAAGAGAGAATAAGCATTGCTTTCAACCATACTAGATAGAAAATAATTTATGACTAAAATAAAAGACTTAGAGTGGTTTTGTCCTCAACCATTTATGAACGCTGTTGTTAATCATGATAGGGTTACAAAACCGTGTTGTGTTTTGAAGCGTTGGCCAAATGGGAAAATCAGGAAATCTGGTAAGACTTCTGTAATGGACGTTCATCAATCACAATTAATGAAAGATTTTCGTAAAGAATTTTTAGAGGGCAGTGGGCCGCTAACAGAAAAGTTTTGTCTGGTTTGCAAAGAGCAAGAGAAACATTCAAAAACTGAAAGTCATAGGTTGATGTATGTTGACAAATTTGATGAAAATCATGGAGAGTATAGAGAACACACCACTGCACTTGAAGAGTATATCGATACAGACCACAGTGAACCATTTTATCTGACTATGGAATACAACGCACCTAATAATTTCTGCAACCTAAAGTGTAATATGTGTGGACCATTTAATTCATCAACCTTTGCAAAAGAAAATAAGGCAATTGGTATAACTGAAGGTAAAGGAATGGCAAGTCGTTGGCTTGCCGGAAGAACTTGGGTCAACGAAGAAGATGATATGAATCAATACACAGACGTATTGAAAAATCTTATTGAGTTGAAACTTGTTGGGGGGGAGACACTTGCTCTACCACAAAACTATGAGATGATGGATAAAGCGATAGAGATGGGCGTGTCTAAACAGATGAGACTTGTTCTGACTACAAATGCTACGCTGACTCCAAAGATGGGTAAACATGGAGATGTGTTTGATTATGTTCCTCATTTTAAAGATTGTCAAATGAATGTATCTATAGAATGTTGGGGCGAGAAGAACAACTATATTAGATTTCCATCTAAGTGGGAAAAGATTATGGAGAATGTTGAAAGATTTTCCAAGATGCCCAGAACTAAGATACTATTTGCAACTTGTGTCAGTTCTTTAACGATAGGATATCTCCACGAAGTAGCTGAAGGCGTTGATGCCCTGATAGAAAAACAACCAGATATATTTAAAGAATTTGCAACTGGCAGTTTGGTTATTGGAGGAGATAATCTATACACGGTAACAGCAATACCACTCGATATTAGAGACTTGTATTTAGAAAGAATATATGAACATGCTCCTGAACGACACACTAAAACATTCATGAAACTGGCGAAATACTTAACAGACATGCCCTTTGACGAAAGTCTACATAACAGGATGATGATTGATGTAGCAAAACGTGATAAATTTCGGGGAACGGTTTTGACAGATGTTTTCCCAGAGTGGGAACCGTACTATGAAAAGCTTTAAACAATCTAAAGGTGATGTTTATGGGTAATATAGCGGGTATTGTGTAATGAATATATCAAAGAAGAATGAAGTTTATCTAGTTCTAGATGATATGACAGATTCTACTAGACAGGAATTATCAGAGTTTTTTACATTTGAAGTTCCCGGCGCAAGTTTTATGCCGAGCTTTCGCAGTAGAATGTGGGATGGGAAGATACGACTCTTCTCTTCGGCCACGGGTGAGATATATGTTGGTTTGCTTCAGTATATCAAGGGATTTTGTCA
>CAJWSQ010000312.1 GCA_913045895.1 uncultured Flavobacteriales bacterium
TCTATAGCCTTAATTTTATTCACCCTAATCTCATTTTATAGTCAAGCCCAAAACTTTGTTTCAAATCAAATCATTGTTCAACTAGATTTAGAAACAGAACCTATTTCTTGGACAAAATCAATGGCCGATGAAATGCCACATCTTCAATTAGAAATTGATAGGGTTTTGTCAAAACGCATGAACATTGTCTTATTAAACTTTGATTCACTAGAAGCTGAACCAAACATATTATCCAGAGAGTTTCAAGAGGCTGAGAATGTTGTGGTAGCGCAACCAAATCATACTGGAATTGAACTAAGAACAACAATTCCTAACGACTTAAATTATACAACGCAATGGTCTTTAGGGTCAAGTGCTATAGGTAGAATTTATGCGCCAGAAGCGTGGGATATTGAAACAGATGGTTTAACAGCAAAAGGTGATTCTATTGTCATTGCAGTAATTGATGGCGGGTTCTCTTTATCACATATTGATATTCCATTTTTCATCAATCACAATGAAATTCCCAACAACAACATTGATGACGATAATAATGGCTATGTAGATGATTATCAGGGCTGGGATGCTTATAATAACGATGGGTCTATTCCTTCTAATTATCACGGTACTCATGTTTCGGGAATTGTTGGAGCCAAAACCAACAACGCAACTGGGATTGCAGGTGTAATTTGGGATGCGAAAATATTACCAATTGCAGGTTCATCAGGAATTGAGAGTGTCGTTTTAGAAGCATATGGTTATGTGCTTGAAATGCGAGCTTTATACAATTCAACGAATGGCGCTCAAGGTGCTTATGTAGTTTCAACTAATTCGTCTTTTGGTGTAGATCAAGGAGATCCAGCCAATTATCCGCTATGGTGTGGATTTTATGATAGTTTGGGTGCTTATGGTGTTTTGAGTGCTGCTGCTACAGCAAATAGCGGATGGAATGTTGATGTTGTGGGTGATGTTCCAACAGCTTGTCCAAGCGACTACATGATTGCTGTTACTAATACCAATCAAAACGGACAGTTATCGGGAGCTGCATATGGAGCAACCAGCATTGACTTGGGTGCACCAGGAACAGGTATTAATTCAACCGTTCCGGGTAATGGATACAATTCTTCAACAGGAACTTCTATGGCTACGCCACATGTTGCAGGTGCTGTAGCCCTAATGCATAGCGCATTATGTGAAACAATGCTAAACGATTATTCTAGTGAATTCGATAGCTTGGCGCTGTGGGTTAAAGATCAGTTATTGTCTACTACCGACCCTTCTTCATCACTCAACGGAAACACTGTAACAGGTGGAAGGTTGAATTTGTATAATGCATTATTGACTACACAACAGTATAACTGTTTCAGTACTGCTTCTAATTATTATAATACATGTGGCGAACCTTGCCCAGTTGAAATAGGTCCAATAATCGAAGGAAATACGGATTCGGTAACTTATATCTGGTCTAACGGTAGTACAGATTCTTCTATTGTTTCATGTGAGGCAACATATTCCGTTACAATAATTGATGGTGATAGTAATATCTATGTCGAAACTGTCGCAGTTATTGAGAATGATTCTCTAAATATTAATCCAAATGTCATAAATCCTGTTTATGGACAAAATGGTTCAATTGTTTTAAATCCAACTGGAGGTGTAGGAAATTACAACTATTCTTGGTCAACGGGGTCTAATTCTAATGGGATTACTGATTTAGGCTTGGGTGTGTTTACCGTAACCGTAAGCGATTCGGTCGGTTGTAGTGCTAGTGATTCAATTATCTTCCAGACATCGGGAAATATATTGTATTCGTGTGGAGACGAATGTCCATTTGAAATAGGACCAATGGTTCTAAACAACTCAACTTATACATACTCATGGCCTGATGGAAGTTCAGGATCAACTAATTTGCTTTGTGAAGGAAGTTATATAGTAACGATCACTGACGGTAACAATGAGAGTTACATTGAAACTGTAACTGTGGTTGAAAATGATTCATTGTTGATATCAGCAAATATTACTGAACCCAATAACACCAGTGATGGATCGATCAGCATATCAAATTCAAATGGAATAGGGAGCTTAAACTATATCTGGTCAACAGGAGATACAACTTCATCCATTAATAATTTGAACTCAGGAACATATAGTGTTACAGTTTCAGATTCTGTAGGATGTCAAGCATCAAAAACCATTTATTTATACAATGTTGGTTTTGGAGAAGTAGCTTCATCAGATAGAATCCAGTTATATCCTAATCCAACTCAGGGTTCTTTTACAGTAAAAGCTACAGGTGAAATTCAAAGTATTGCAGTTTACGATCTCACAGGGAGATTGATTTTTAACGAGTCGATAGGATCTACAAGTAAGTCTATTGATTTATCCAATCAGTCAAAAGGAATGTACTTGGTAAAAGTTAATTTAGCGAATAACCAATCAATCTTGACTAAAGTCACATTGATGAACCAGTAAAGACGTTACATTTGCATCAGTGTTTTTGCAAAGATTCATAACAGTTTGCGGGCTACTTACGCTCACGTTTTATACAATGGCTCCTGCTGCAATGTGGGTGAACTATGAATTGAATAAAGCTGAAATTACAGACTTATTTTGCATCAACAAAGACAAGCCACGTTTGCAGTGTGATGGTAAGTGTCATCTTAAAACTCAAATAGATAAGTTAGAATCTAATGATTCAAATTCAGAGCAGGAGAACACACCTTCTTGGAGATTCGAGTGGAAAACGGATTGGGTTTCATCTCTAAGCAGCCAGTTAGAAATTAGTCATCTTGAATCGATAAACCACTCTTTCAATCATCCGTT
>CAJWSQ010000313.1 GCA_913045895.1 uncultured Flavobacteriales bacterium
CTGGATGGAGCAAGAGCAAGAAAGAGGTATTACAATTACTTCTGCTGCAACTACTCTAAACTGGAGATATAGAGAGCAAGATTACCATGTGAATATCATTGATACTCCTGGACACGTTGACTTTACTGTTGAGGTTAACCGTTCACTTCGTGTATTAGATGGTTTGGTATTCTTATTTAGTGCTGTTGATGGTGTTGAGCCGCAGTCAGAAACAAACTGGAGACTTGCTAATAATTACAACGTTCCACGTATCGGATTCGTGAACAAGATGGACCGTCAAGGTGCAGATTTCTTGAACGTAAGTAAGCAGGTAAAAGAGATGTTAGGAAGTCACGCTCTTCCTCTTCAAATTCCTATCGGTGCTGAAGATAACTTCAAAGGTGTGGTTGATTTGATCAACTTCCGCGGTATCGTTTGGAACGAAGAAGATATGGGGATGACATTCAACGAAGTTGAAATTCCAGCTGATATCTTAGACGAAGCAACTGAGTATAGGGAAAAACTTCTTGAAGCAGTAGCTGAGTTTGATGATACTTTAATGGAGAAATACTTCGAAGATCCTGAATCTTTAACTGAAAGAGAAGTATTAGATGCATTGCGTGAAGCAACTATCGCTGGTAAAGTAGTACCAATGATGTGTGGATCTGCATTTAAAAATAAAGGTGTTCAAGCGATGTTGGATATGGTAATGGAAATTTTACCTTCTCCAATGGATACTGAAGCAATCGTTGGTACTAACCCGAACACTGATGAAGAAATCACAAGAAAACCATCTTTCGATGAGCCTTTCGCAGCTTTAGCATTTAAAATTGCGACTGACCCATTCGTTGGTAGATTGTGCTTCACCAGAGCTTACTCTGGTAAACTAGATTCTGGTTCTTATGTATTAAATACAAGAACTGGTAAAAAAGAGAGAATCTCTAGAATCTTCCAAATGCACGCGAACAAGCAACAGCAAATTGATGCTTTAGGCTGTGGTGATATCGCTGCTTTGATTGGATTTAAAGATATTAAAACGGGTGATACGCTTTGTGATGAAAAAGCGCCTATCGTTCTTGAGTCTATGGACTTCCCAGATCCAGTAATTGGAGTTGCTGTTGAGCCTAAAACTCAATCAGATATGGATAAGTTAGGTATGGCTTTAGCAAAATTGGCTGAAGAGGATCCAACTTTCCAGGTTAAAACTGATGAGGATTCAGGTCAAACTGTAATCTCTGGTATGGGTGAGTTACACTTAGATATCATTATCGACAGGTTGAAACGTGAGTTTAAGGTTGAATGTAACCAAGGTGCTCCACAAGTTTCATACAAAGAGGCTATCACAGGTGAAATTACACACAGAGAAGTTTACAAAAAACAATCTGGTGGTAGAGGTAAGTTTGCAGATATTCAAGTTCGTATTGAACCTGCAGATGAAGGAAAAGAAGGCCTTGAATTCGTTAGTGAAATTAAGGGTGGTAACGTTCCTAGAGAATTTATCCCTTCTGTTGAGAAAGGATTTGCTGATGCAATGAAAAATGGGGTGCTTGCTGGATATCCAATGGATTCTATGAAAGTTACTTTGTTTGATGGTTCATTCCACGCAGTTGATTCAGATCAATTGTCTTTCGAACTTGCCGCTAAAATGGCGTATAGAAATGCTGTACCTAAAGCTGGTGCGGTGCTTATGGAACCTGTTATGAAGTTAGAGGTGCTTACTCCTGAAGAGAACATGGGTGACATCGTGGCTGACTTGAACAGAAGAAGAGGTGTGATCAACGGAATGGATGATCGCGCAGGTTCAAAAGTTGTTAAGGCTTTTGTTCCATTATCTGAAATGTTCGGTTATGTTACTCACTTGAGAACTATCTCTTCTGGTAGAGCAACTTCAACAATGGAGTTCGATCACTTCGAGCAAGCTCCTAAGAACGTAGCAGAGGAAGTAATCGCAAAAGCAAAAGGTAAAGTAGAAGCTTAATACAAATAAGGATGGCTCAGAAAATTAGAATCAAGCTAAAGTCATACGATCACAATTTAGTTGATAAATCAGCTGACAAAATTGTAAAGACTGTTAAGTCTACAGGAGCTGTGGTGAACGGACCTATTCCTCTTCCAACTAAGAAGAAGATATTTACAGTTTTAAGATCGCCACACGTAAACAAAAAGTCACGTGAACAATTCCAACTGTGCACTTATAAGCGCTTAATGGATATCTACAGTTCTTCTTCTAAGACTGTTGATGCTTTAATGCGTTTAGAGTTACCAAGTGGAGTTGAAGTAGAAATTAAAGTGTAAATAGCCCTTAGCGATGTTAGGAATTATAGGTAGAAAAGTAGGCATGACCAGTGTTTTCACTGAGGATGGGGTTAACGTTCCTGTTACAGTTTTAGAAGCTGGTCCATGTGTAGTTGCTGGAATCCGTACAGAAGATAAGGACGGTTATTCTGCAGTGCAACTTGGCTTCGAAGAGAAGAAAGAAAAGCATACAAATAACGCTGAATTAGGTCAATTTAAAAAAGCAGGCATCAAGCCAATGCGTAAGTTGATTGAATTCCGCGACTATGAAGGAGAAGTAAACCTAGGAGATGAAGTAAACCTTTCTTTTTTAGAAGATCTCTTAAGTTGTTAATTACAATAAAGCAAATTCTCATTGCTTCTGAAAAACTTTTAGCCTTATCAGGTCTAATCATAAATTCTTGAACTCTTAAATTATTGTTTGCGTGTGCTCCACCATTAATAATATTCATTAATGGATAAGGTAATTTGTAATTATTTTTTTCTAAAAATGTTTTGTATAAGGGTATGTTTTTAATTTTTG
>CAJWSQ010000314.1 GCA_913045895.1 uncultured Flavobacteriales bacterium
GTGGATCAAATGCTAAGAAATTATCAAGGATTGCATCAGATATCTGATCGGCAACTTTATCTGGATGTCCTTCTGAAACGGACTCTGAAGTAAATAAATAAGACATTGATTCAGTTTTTCAATTTGAAAAACGAGAGCGAATCAGATGCTTGAAAACACATTTTAGCATTTTTTAATGTGGTCGCAAGCAGCCAAATCCTTCCACGTTTTGAGCATTCAAATGTAGAACAAATCTAACTCGTTAAGTTAAAATTGGATCTTTTTTAGCGTTAGCTTGATATTCTTTATTTGATTGCAAGAAGTTATCTGGTAGCTTACCGATAAATACATGTTTACGTTCACTCTCTGATAATTTCTCTAATTCCGAAACAGAAATTCTACCAATGATTCGATGTTGACCTTCATATTTGCTTTCTTCAAAGATTTGATCAAAAGTGATTTGCTCTAACAAAGCTTCCACATCTGTTTTCAAATAGATATTCCAAACAGCATTAACTGGTTTCGACTCTTCTACACCTTTATTATATAGGTACGATGAATTCGTTTGAACTGGAGCCACATCCCCTAAAACAGCCTGTCCAGTTGGACCTGAACCCGCGCCTTCACCTTCTAAAAAATAACTACCCGAATTGGAAGTCTCAACTGTAACCCCATTAAGCACGCCATTCACCTTGGACAATTTATCTTCAGTGGTAACAAATTCAGGCAATACTGAAATACTAACCCCATTATCGGTTGAATAAATATTACCAACTAATTTCAAAGTATAGTTATGCGATTCAGCCCACACAATTTCATGGCTATCTATACATTGAATACCTGCATGAAAAACTTCTTCTGGTTTGTAAAGCTTTCCAAAACCATGTAATGCCAGAATAATAGATTTAAATTTAGCATCATATCCACCAACATCTAAAGTTGGATCAGCTTCTGCATAACCTTTCAATTGCGCTTCGCGAAGCGCCTCTTGATAATTCAAACCATTATGAAGTGCAGTAAGAATGTAATTGCTTGTTCCGTTAAAAATCCCACGGATACTTTTAACATTTTGCCAAGCCAAATAACGATCTACAGTTTGAACAACAGGAATAGCACCTGCAACTGCAGCTTCATATAACAAAACCTTTCCGGTTTTTTGTTGCAATTCAATCAGCTCAGCTAAATGTGTAGCAACCATTTTCTTGTTGGCTGTAACCACATTCTTGCCACTCAATAAAGCTGCTTTCACTATCATAAAAGCTTCTTCTGCATCTGAAATCAATTCAAAAACCAATTCAATTTCTGAATCATTTAAGATTTCATCCTTGTTATAATTGAATCGCTCAGGAGGCAAAAGGCGCTTCTTCTCTTTATCTTGAACCACGATGGTCTTTAACTCCACATTTGGATATCCAGATTGACGAATCAGCTTATACAATCCTTCTCCTACTACTCCAAATCCGAATAATCCTGCTACTATTTTTTGTGCCATGATACTGTTTACTTGATAGGTTCCTTGTTATTAACCAACCGGGGTTATTTCTTGAACGGGTTTGATAAATTCTTTAAATAATTCTACTAACTGAGGGGTTTCTATTAAAAAGCCATCATGGCCAAATTTGGTTTTCACTTCGTACCAACGAGCATTTGGAATATACTTAGCTAAGAACAATTGTTCCTCAGGCGGAAACAATAAATCACCTTCCATAGACACAACTAAAGTCTCCACGTTAACCTGTGATAATGCAGTCTTAACTCCGCCTCTATTTCTACCCACATTGTGCGTATCCATAGCTTGAGTTAATCGGTAATAACTATATGCATTGAAGCGATTAATCAACTTCTCACCTTGATATTGCTGATAAGTCTGTGCTTTGAACAATCTACTCAAATCTTCATTCTCATCTTCTTGAGTAGAGTTATAAGCTTCGTGATTTCTGTAGGATAACAATGCCATTGAACGAGCTGCTTTTAATCCTTGCTTACCAGCTTCTGGTTGATTTTCAACCCATGTTTGATCAGCTTGAATAGCCAATCGTTGCGATTCATTAAATGCAATTCCCCAAGGAGAATGTTTCGCGTTTGTTGCAACTAAAATCAATTGATCCGTTACTTCAGGATTGATGATTGTCCATTCTAAAGCTTGTTGCCCTCCTAATGAACCACCTATTAATGTGTGGATTTTATTGATCTGTAAATGTTGACGAACCAGTTCAAAAACCTGAACAACATCACGATTGGTAAATTCAGGAAAAGAGTGAAAGTATGATTCACCCGTTTCAGGATTCACATCAAGCGGAGATGTTGTACCGTAAGGAGAACCCAACATATTTACACACACCACAAAATAGTCATCTGAAGCATACGGAGCATTTGCCCCAAAAAGCCCTTCCCACCATTCAGCTGGATTGGAATTTGCAGTTAGCGCATGACATACCCAAATAACATTTGATGCATCACTATTTAATTTACCTGAAGTATGGTAAGCAACTTCCAAACCTGGAAGCTGCCCACCTTTTTCTAACTGAATTTTACTATCTAAAACTATTTTGTGGAGATTCATGATTCTCTACTTTTCTATGAGTTGTTTGTTAGCAAACACTTTTTCGAATGCTTGAGCTAAATCTTCTTTGATATCGTCTACGTGTTCAATTCCGACAGACAAACGCAATAAACCTGGAACAACTCCGGAAGCAGCTTGTTCAGCCTCAGACAATTGCTGATGTGTTGTACTTGAAGGGTGAATAATCAACGATTTGGCATCACCAACATTCGCCAAGTGACTGATTAACTCTACC
>CAJWSQ010000315.1 GCA_913045895.1 uncultured Flavobacteriales bacterium
GAAGTACATTCATTCCATGAGTTAGTGTTGTTTGGCTCCCCAGGAAACATATAATTGGTATTGACTTGAGACCAACTTCCACTGGTATGACCAGTTCCACCATATTTTAAGTGAGTTCCATCTTTCCATTGACCTTTCATATAACCATAATACTCATTGGGTAAGTTGGGCGAACCTATAACAGACACGCCACTATTGTAGTATATAAAATGGCTAAGAGAATAATTCTGATTGTTTATTCGAGGAGTATTAATGGCGGATATTCCCATAACTGGTGGGTTTGAGCCATATCCCAAAGCCCCGCTGTTATCTTCATCATATGAATCACCATTGTAAGCAATACCGATTCCTTGAACTGTATCGCAGCCAATAAAATCATCTATTGGATTCCCTAAATCAGGATCAACAAACTGTCCAAGGTAAAACTCGTGAAGGCTTTCTCCCTTGTTTATTACTTTATAATCAAACAAAGTTGTGTTGTCTAGAGCATCATTTGTGCTGTATGCATATGCCATAACTTGCACTTCAACACCAATTGCTTCTCCTCCAGTTTCTGAGTGTAGATTGCCAGCATCATTAAATACCCACCATAGAGCTCTTTCTCCTTTAATTTTTGGATAGTCACCATGATCTGGGTTATATAGTCCATCACCGTTAACATCAATAAAAGGTGCTAAATCTTGATTTGGGAGTGAGATATTTGGGTTTCCTTTTGCAGGCCACTCTAGTATTGAAGGTGATGTACTGTCACCTGCTAAATGTGAAATAATTTCGTTTTGCGTAACAGCAAATATTCTATTAAATAAATAACAGGTGTTAGAATCAACAGTACCGCTATTATTTAGTGGTCCTGGAAAAAAGTCATTTCCATTACTTCTATACCTTATTGCAGCAAGATGCAGAGAATCATTGGAATCCAAGCCTCCTAACCACAGTCCAGCTGCAAATAGGGGATTTATTCCTGAGCCTTTTGGTACTTCATATCTTGGGTTTCCTAGTAAATCCCAAAACATATCGCCACCATTGTGGACTAATGCATTTACGTTGTTGTAGTTTAGCTCAATTGAAGACGATGGTGGATTACAATATTGGGCTTTAGAATAGTTGAAGTGTAAGAGTGATAGTGAGAATAGGAAGTAAATCTTTTTCATGGAAAATTTAGTATTGGTCTATTTACAAACCAACAGAAAAAGAAAAAGACCACAAAGAAGAAAAAGGTAAACGGTATGATATATACCGTTTACGATCTATTCTTAATGATTTGAGGGTTTATTTTTTCTTACAAGTATTTAACCCAAAAGGCAGATATAAAGGGCAGAAACTAACCAAACTAGTTAGTACAAAAACAGCAGCTAAAGCTACTAAAACATAACCAAATACACCTGTAACAACACCGCCTAAATATAATCCTGCGAATACTATTGCTAAAACCAATCGGATGAATTTATCAGTGCTACCCATATTTTTTTTCATGATTCATTGATTTAGAGTTCTAGAATCAAAATTAGAATAGCCGTTCTAACTAAAATGTGATATTAATCACGTTTCATTTTCAATGATTTGAGCCACTAATCGTTCGTGCCATTGTGTTTTGTGCAGCGGAAGTTGATCTATAAATCCAACATGTCCACCTTTTTTAGGATGTATGATTTGTAGGTGTTTATTGCCAACGTTTTTTGGAGTGCAACTCTCGCTTAAAAAAGAGTCGTCTTGAGCATTAATAATCCAAGTAGGCGTTGCGATTTTATCCAATACGTTCAATGATGAACATTGTGTGTAGTAATCTTTAGAATCTTCAAAACCGTGGATTTTTGCTGTAAAATGATCATCAAATTCAGAGATAGTTTTGGCGTTGAAAATAGCTTCCCAATTCAATTCTGCATCTGGAAATTGAACTTGTTTCTTTTTTGCTTTGTTTTTTAAGCGCATTAAAAAGTTGAGGCGATATACCGTGTTCGATTTCTTTTCGAGCATGGTTGTAGATCCATTCAAATCGCAGGGAGTTGAAATAGCAATGGTTTTAATCAATGGAATAGGAGAGGTAGCCCCTTTTTTACCCGTATATAATAAAACCAGATTTCCACCCAATGAGAACCCGATTAATATGACTTGCTTGTATCCCTTAGAGTTAACATGTTTCAAAGCAGTTTCTAAATCATCAATCTTACCACTGTGATACATATTTAACTGATGATTCATCTCGCCACTGCAACTTCTGAGATTTAAAGCAACTGCATCTAATCCTATTGAATTCATTTGCTTGGCCATTCCTTTGATGTATCCAGATTTTGAACTTCCCTCTAATCCATGAACCAATACCACTACAGTATCCGTTGGTATTTGAGTAAGAGCAGACCAATCGAGGTGGAGGAAGTCATTGTCAGGGGTTTCAATTTTCTCTCTAACCCATTGAAAGTCTTCAAATAATCTGATTTTATTTGGTAAAATGGTGTTGAGATGTTTATTCTTGGCCCACCAAACTGGCTTATAATCAATATCCGACATGAAGTCTGCTTTAATAAAATAAGTTGATAATCAATTCGTTCACGTGAAGAATGGTTGATAACAATTATTCATATATTATTGTTCTTCGCCAACGAATAACATTACTTTTGGCAAAACTAGATTGAATAGATGACATATAGTGCACCACACTTTTCAAGAAATAAATCCAGAGATTTTGATAAAACGCTTAAGCGAAATGTAAATCAATATTTCAAAGAGAATAACATTCGCAAGAGTGCTAATGGGTTTATGATTTTCAAAACAA
>CAJWSQ010000316.1 GCA_913045895.1 uncultured Flavobacteriales bacterium
GCCGGAATTATTTAATTTCATAACATTTATATTGGAGAAATATAATGTCTAAAAACATCGGTACGATCGAAAAGTTGATGGATGGATTTAATCCACAGCGTCAACGTATGGAGGAAACCCGCGGATTGGTAAAGAAGTGGGAGCCAACAGGTTTGTTGGAAGGAATCCAAGAAGAACAGAGAGTACACGGAATGGCAGTTTTACTTGAGAACCAAGCACGTCAATTAATTGACGAAGCTAGTTCAACAGGTACTTCTACTAATTCTGAAGAATGGAGTGGTGTAGCTCTACCATTGGTTAGAAAAATCTTTGGTGAACTATCAGCACAAGAATTCGTTTCTGTTCAACCTATGAACTTACCATCCGGTCTTATTTTCTATCTTGATTTCAAGTATGGAACTGCACAGGCTGGATTCACATCAGGTACGGAAGTATTTGGTAAAACATCGGGTTCTGGTGACCCAACGGATGGTCTTTATGGAGCAGGTAAATTTGCTTACTCTTCTAACGACTTTTCAACATCAACATTAGTAACATCGTCAGCGAACATTGCGGCAGGTTCAACAACCTACCAAACAGGTTCATTGACACTTGATGATATTGATTTTGAACCAGACCTATCAGCTTCAGTAGCAACTGGCCACAGAGTTGATAATGGTCTTTTGAAAATTACTGTCGCAGCTTCAGCATTGACAAATCCTGATTTAGAAGGCATTCGTGCTTTTGAAATTAGTGGTTCTGGATTTGATGAATACTTCCCAGCATATACTACATTGAGTTCTGACGAAAGTGAAATTTCATTTGTTGTTAGAAATACAATTACTGGTGACGTAGCGATTGCTCATGGTGTTGTGGTTAAATTCCATAAACAACCTACAGACATCACTCGTGGTGACTTTGAAGCTACAGGTCAGTCAGCCAATCCTGAAACGGATGTTGACATTCCTGAAATTGATATTCAAATGCGTTCAATTCCAATAGTTGCTAAAACACGTAAATTGAAAGCCGTTTGGACTCCTGAGTTAGCTCAAGACTTAAACGCTTATCATTCAGTTGACGCTGAAGCAGAACTTACTTCACTACTTAGTGAGTATGTATCAATGGAAATCGACTTAGAAATCCTTGATATGCTTCGTTTAAATGCAAATGCTAAAACAGAACGTTGGAGTGCTCGTGTAGGACATGAATTTAATAGTTCAACAAACCTATTCGAAGAATCTTCGGGTGCTTCAAATGCATACACAAAAGGTGATTGGTTCCAGACTCTTGGTAACAAGATACAGTCTGTTTCCAACGCTATTCATCAGAAAACCCTACGCGGTGGTGCAAACTTCATCGTAGTAAGTCCTGAAGTTGCTACAATCCTTGAATCTATTCCTGGATATGCAACATCAACTGATGGTGACGCAACTAAATCTTATGCAATGGGTGTACAGAAAGCTGGTTTATTAAATAACCGCTTTACAGTATATAAGAACCCATACCAGTTCGAGAATGTAATTCTCGTTGGTTTCAGAGGAAGTAACTTCCTAGAAACTGGTGCTGTGTATGCTCCTTATGTACCGATGATTATGACACCACTTGTTTACGACCCTAAAAACTTTACACCAAGAAAAGGTGTTATGACAAGATACGCTAAGAAAATTGTCAGACCTGAATTCTACGGTAAAGTTATTATTGCTGATATTAACTACGTTTAATAATTAGTAATTAACAGAGTCGTACTAAGGTACAACTATAAAAAAGGGAGATTTCGGTCTCCCTTTTTTTGTTTATTCTATTTCTTTATATTTATTATTGAGTACATATATTTAATTTAGGAGATTTTTATGGCACAAGAAGTAATCTGGCAGGGAAGTAGTTCATTTGCATCAGGTCAGACTCCATATGGATTTTACGATTCAGATACACAATTTTCTGGTTCTAGTAATAATTCTGTAGATAAATTTTCAGATTGGGCAGCCCGTAGGTTAGGTTTTCCAATTATGGCTGTTGAATTACAATCTGGTTCGTTTTACGCTTGTTATGAAGAATCTATAACAGAATATTCAGCACAAGTTAATCAATTTAACATAAAAGATAACTTATTACACCTTACGGGTCAAGCTACGGGTTCAAACGTTACACACAAAAAAATTACACCAACATTAGGTAGAACTGTTAGCCTTTCTAAACAATACGGCACAGAAGCTGGAGTAGGTGGAAATGTAGATTGGAAAAAGGGTTCAATAACAATATCAAGTGGAAGTCAAGAGTATGACCTAAACTCTTTATTTGCTGATGTAAGTGAAAGTGGTCAAGCTATAGAAGTTAAAAGAGTGTATTATGAAGGTACACCTGCAATGCAACGATTCTTTGACCCTTATGCTACAACTGGTTATGGAACATTGAATATGGTTGAAGGGTTTGGTTTTGGTAACTACTCACCTGCTGTATCTTTTACACTTATGCCAATATTTGAAGATTTATTAAGAGTTCAAGCTATTGAATTGAATGATTCAATTAGAAAATCAGCTTATAGTTTTACACTTGTAAATAATAAACTACGAGTCTTTCCTAATCCAGAAGAAACTCATACTTTATATTTTGATTATGTTAAAGTAGCAGATAGAGATAATCCATTAGTAACCGAACACAGCGGTTCAGCAAATGTTGTATCTGATTTTTCTAATGTACCATATGATAATATGGAATATCAATTTATTAATGATGTAGGTAAACAATGGATTAGAAAATATGGTTTAGCTCTA
>CAJWSQ010000317.1 GCA_913045895.1 uncultured Flavobacteriales bacterium
CCGCTGCAGGAGTAAACATGGCTGCTAACCCAACAGCTAATGCCGCATTGAATGTTTGATTTAATCCAGAGCCATCGCGGTGTAAACTTAACACTTGATCAAACGCAAAAACTGCCAGAATAGACGACACATAAACAGGCGAGAAGTATGCAAATTGAGGTAAGATCGAAGCAATCAAAGTGTAACTCAACCCCGCTAAAAAACTCACTCTAGCCAACAATCCATGTTTGTCTGAAATGGCATTCAAATAAATGGCAGTAACACTTGTAAAGAATGAAGCCAGTAGAATAGATAGCCAAGGGTATTGATTTATCCAAAAAAAAGCTGAAGTTAACAAGGCCGAATCGTAGCTACTTGGAGCGAAAGAGGTATGAAATAGAACAGGTATCCTAAGGATTACTGATAATCCAGGAATGATAAAAAATGCTAATGGATGATTCGATTTAAAAAGTCTTACCAGCATGAAAGTATCTGCTTATTAAGCAATGTAAATGCAAACATGGCGAAAATTGCAAGAACTAATTTGGGTTTTGAGGTGATTTATAACCAAATGTTGTGATATAACACTGACTTATAGGTACAATCGCATTATCATTTATATTCGCGTGAATTAACTCAACTTATTACTAACTAGCCATGAGAAAGCTCTTTACTGTTGCATTAATCACCTTATTGTCTTCAATTATTAATATTTCCAAAACCGAAGCCTCACACATAGCTGGTGCTGATTGGTCGTACGAATGTTTAGGGGGGGATACCTTTTTTATTAGCCTAAACATTTACAGAGACTGTAGTGGAGTGGTTATGAATACCAATATTAGTGTTAATTTTTACAGTGATTGTAGTACAGTAGTTGAAACACTAAGTCTAAATTCTGTAGCTGAGGCCTCTCAAGTATGTCCATCAGCAATTTCAAATACCTCATGCAATGGAGGAAATTTACCTGGATATGAACATTATATATATAGTGATACAGTTGTGTTACCATCATGCTCAAGTAGTCCTTATGTATTTGATTGGGGGATTAGTGCCCGCAATGGAAGTAATAACTACCCAGCTGCTCAATTCATTATTAATGCTGAACTAGGTAACAACGTAGTTAGTTGCAACAATTCACCCATATTCACCCATCTTGCTATTCCCAATGTTTGTGTTGGTCAGCCAGTAACGTACAACTTTGGTGTAACTGAAGAAGATGGAGACTCACTCGCATTCAGGCTAGCAGACCCCTACATAAATTTTTATAATACCAGCACTAACTCCTTTGGCACTGGATTGTTCGTTACACCGTACTCTTACACGGATCCTTTTGATGTTCCTGTATCATTAAATACTACCAATGGTGAATTAAATTTCACCCCTGTTACTCAGGGGAAATGGACTATTAAAGTTTGTGTTGATGAATATAGAAATGGGGTGAAAATTGGCACCGTTTGTAGAGATATACAGTTTTTTGTAACCGCTTGCAATAATGTCTCTCCTTATCTACTAAACTCTGGAATCACAAATCTACAAGGAAATGGGATTCTTATTGATAGTAACTCAATACAAGCATGTAGCGGTTCAACTATCTCCTTCGATATATCATTTGGAGATTCGCTTTACACACAATCTAGCCCTGCTCAAACAAGCGGTGATTCGGTTTCACTCACTTCAACCATAACAACTAATTTACCGGGAGCCACAGTAACATACACTAGTGGAAATACTGCAACTGCACATGTTAACTGGAACATACCATCCAACTTCACTGGCCAACTTATAAATGCACAAGTAAATGCACGTGATAACGCGTGTAATTTCTATGGAATATCAAGCTTTACTTTTGATATTATTATCAATCCTGGTCAGTATTACTATAACTCTGATCAAGTATCTATTTGTAAAGGTGATACCATCGATCTTCAAGCTATTGGGGGAACTAGTTACACATGGGATGTTATTCAAAACCCCGATGGCTCAATTGGAGCTCCAATAATCATTTCTGGGTTAAATCAGAATTTTAGTGATACCACTGGAACAAATGCTGAATTTATTTGGTCTTCGCCTGCCCATACCACTACATATCAAATAACATCAGACCTATCTCCGTTTTGTAATTATGTTGATACAATTACAGTATACGTAAGTAGAGATTTCAACCTCACTACATTTGGAGATACTTTTGTTTGTCCAAATGATTCAGTCTATGATTTTCAAATAGGAGCAACTGTTGATACAAGTAGTAATTCAGGTGGGGCACCATTCAACTTTTCTTATAACTGGTCTGGAGGAGCAACAATAAACAATGATTCTGTCAGTTCTCCCATTGCTACCATCACACAAAATAACTCATATCAAGTCACCATTAGCTCAGATTCAGGGTGTGTCAAAACAGGATCAATCAACATCGGTTTTGCACCAGAATTCCCTACTAACATAGGTGTAACATTTGGAGATTCATTGCTTTGTTTGGGTGATAGTACTACTGCATATGTTGACCTTGGTGAAGTCATTGGACCGAACTGTGGTTTAGCTTCTTCCCCTTGCAACAGTACGCCATACATTGGCTATTCAGGAACTGGTACTTCAACTAATACTAATACGGGTTATCCTGCTCCTTATGGTAACTACTATTGGGGTGCAAAACATCAAATATTATATACCGCAGCTGAATTACAAGCTTTGGGCATGACAAATGGAGGTAAAATCTCTTCTTTGGCTTTTGATGTAGCTAGTACTAACTCATCCCCTGCATTAG
>CAJWSQ010000318.1 GCA_913045895.1 uncultured Flavobacteriales bacterium
TTTGTATACTTGAACTTTTAAGGTGGACCAATCGATCCACCTGCTGTCAAAATGTAGTTATCCTTCAGAAGGCAAAGTGGTACGTTGAATCTCTAACTTTTCATGGGAGACATATCTTCGTAATTCAGATTCTGATCCAATTTGAACAAGTTTCGGAGAACTAGGTCTTTCACGAAGCCACCTACCATATAAATACATCCATCCTCTGTTTGACAGGAGGAGAAGCCAGATGGCATTTTAGTCTCAGATCGTATTGGCTCCTTTACAAAGCTCTACTTTTTAAAATCAAGTAAGTAGATAAATTGTGAATCGGGCCTCAAGTAATAGAGGGTATTCAAGCCCTTGTGTCTATACATCTCAATGATCATTTACTGTCTGTTTGACTACTTTTGCATAAGCTGCGTCTATGGAGACTAGCCAAACTGTGGCCTATTTGAAATGAGGCCTTGCTTGCCCTTCTTGCTCTGAAGATTGTGCATATCCTGTATCTATGTCTCGTTAGTCTCCATCATTGGAACAGTTTAGTCAAAATCAATGGCTGAAAGATTCATTGATTCGAGTATCCGCTGTTGAGGTGGAGCTTATGATTGTTTCTTTTGAGTCTAACTAGCACGATAATTCATATCAAAAAAGATGGCCTGCGTGTCGTCAAGGCCTGGATCATAGTTCCCTCGCTACTATGGCATGTTGTCATACTTCTTCTTCAGCTCTTTGTTCAGGTATTTTATCAGTTTTATTTCCATTTTCTAGTTTATACCCTCGAGAGAGACAGTTTTATCAAGTGCATCTTTGAGCTTCTTGGATTAATTTTTGATATAAACATCTTAGTCCTTGACCTTCCTCTCAATACCTTTCATGTAAGACTTGATGTTGTCAATGTACTTGATTCTTTGATGTGCATTCTGGTTAGCGATGTTACTAAAGATTCCGAGAATCTCCATATACTTCTTCTACAAATCTTCAACCATATTGAACAACTTCTTATCTTCTCCTCTAAATTCCAAGAGATCGCTTGAGTGTTCAACATCTTTGAATTTGTCACCAAATAGTTCGATGAATTGATCGATGTATTTGTTGAACTGATCTCTGATTTCCATGAGGCTTTATCTGATCCTTGCTTTCCATGATCTAATAATGGTAGTATTTTAAACATTAGAAGTCACAGCCTCTGCTGTCAGGTCTCTAATCCTCTCAAAGTCCTCCATTTCTTGCTTGTAGCTTTGATCGATGTAAAGCAGCTAGCCTGAGGTAACGAGACACTTGAAGCAAAAGTAGCAATCCTACTGTTGCGAAAAGAAGACAGCTGGTGCCCCGTGTTCTTTACAAAGCATCTTAATTGTTTCATTTTCGTTCTCGGTGTCATTCCCTTGCATTTTAATTGATTTATCTTATGGATCATTTTAAGCCATTTGTGACGGGTCACTCATCAAATTACCTATCTTGTCAGCAATCATTTCGTGCATGAAATCATCGTTTGGTAGATTCTGCAATTGAATTTTAGAAGTGATTGAGTCAGAGCGACTTTTGCCAAGTTCGTAATTCACTTGTTCGTTCATTGTCAAATTTGGTGCGTTGGCTTGAGGATGTATGTCTATAGAGTGTATATTTGATGCATTTATAACATTATTCTGCTATTCTTGTTACTCCTCAGTTGGAACAATTCGCATAACCTCAGACAATCGGCTAGCCTGCGTTTCAATTTTTGCTTTGCTGATATTGCTCAATAGATCGTATTCCTCATCGGAACTATTGTTTTACTTTTAATAGGCCCGTGAAGAAAGATCAGTGGGCGCCATAGGCGGAATATCATCAAAATCCATTTTTGGTCGATCGTGTATATGTAAATTAATTAAATTTCAAAAGAAATTAGAAGATGGTGGTGTTGGGAAACTAAGAGAATGGATCGCATTTGATAATAATATCCTAAGTGAAGGACGGTATTTTCGTTCTCTTGATATAAAAGAATTTGATCTTTCAATTATAAAGGGGTTAACTTTAAAAGATGCTGTAGCTACATTAACAGAATTTACATCTTTAATAATAGGAAAATTACATACACGCAGAAGTTTACGAACTACATTAATTCTTTGTGGAGGAGGTAGAAAAAATAAATTTTTAGTTCAGAGAGTAAAAAAAATTAGTAAACATTTAGTCGCTCCATATAGCAGTAGTATAAAATTAATAGATGATTATGGAATTAATGGTGATTTTGTTGAGTCACAAGCTTTTGGATATTTGGCAGTAAGATCTTATCTTAAGCTACCAATTTCATTTCCAGAAACTACTGGATGTAAAAAACCAACTACCGGTGGTGTGATAATAAAAAATTATTAATAGAGAGCTGTTTCTTTTTTTAGGTATTTATCTAAATTTTTGATTAATACATTTTCACTCTTTGTAAAAAAATGATTTGCATCTAATATAGATTGAAATTCTACATTAATACCTTTTTGAGCACTCAATCTTTTGTCTAGTTCAGTAATATATTCCAAAGGTACCAGTTCATCTTTTTTCCCGTATATCATTAAACCTGATGTGGGACATGGTGATAGAAAAGAAAAATCATACACATTGGGCTGTGGTGATATAGCTATAAATCTATTAATTTCAGGTCTCCTCATTAATAATTGCATTGCTATCAGTGAGCCAAAAGAAAATCCAGATACCCAACATTGTGAGTTATCAAAATTTTCTCTCTCTAACCAATCTAAAGCAGCCGCTGCATCAGCCAATTCTCCT
>CAJWSQ010000319.1 GCA_913045895.1 uncultured Flavobacteriales bacterium
TTCGCAACTTCATTCTCGTTCGTCCAAGTTATTGGGCGGCGAACTCTCATGTATTTCCGGAATTCTCGAGCGGTGGGTTTGCAACGACGAGATCAAGGAATTCGAACGGGCCAGTGCGTTCTCGGGCGTATGTTGCTGTGTTTGCTTCAAGTTGTATTTGTTGGTTTCAAAAAAGATGTTTTTTAGAATAACGCTAGCACCTTCTCTAATTGGAGTAAGTGGAACATCAAAAGCGTAAGAATTGGTGTCTTTAACCTCTTTCAAACTGAAGTTCTCAGAGAAAAACAAATATCCTTTTGCACTCACGTTTAAGGCGTAATCCTTACTTAATGGAACACAAACCAAGAACTCTCCATTTTCGCCATCAGAATAAGACTCTACAATAGGCCTTTCAGAATCAATATCAATCAATTCAAACTTAGCTCGAACAGGCTGTTTTGTTTCAGCATCATATACCAATCCTTTGCTGTACGTTACTTTGTTAGGACGAACAACTTCTGGTAAATCAAAACTGTATAAATCCCACTCACCAAAACCGCCATCCATTCCAGATGCGTAATAAGCCGTTTTACCGTTTGCACTTACCATTAAACTTACATCATCTTCACTTGAATTAATTGGATAACCCAAGTTGATTGGCTCACTACAATTCCCTTTATCATCCAGTAAAGTAGTCATGAATAAATCATGCTTTCCTAATCCTTTATGACCGTTTGATGCAAAATAGAAAGACTTACCATCGGGGTGAATAAATGGAGATTGATCGCTTCCTTTGGTGTTGATCGATAAATTAATTGGCGTTCCCCAATTTCCATCATTACCAATTTTTATCATCCAAATATCGCGCTCGCCTTTTCCGCCTTTGTTTGAAACATAAAATAAGGTTCTACCATCTGATGAAAAAGAGGGTTGAGACTCCCAAAAGCTACTATTTATAGTCTGTCCCAAATTTCTAGGCTTCGTCCACTTATCACCACTTTTAATGGCTAGATATAAATCGCAACTTCCAAATCCACCAGGGCGATCACAAGAGGTGAAAAACAAATATTTTCCATCAGGAGACACACAGCTAGCTCCCTCACGGTAATGCGTGTTGATATCATTTCCTAGATCAATAGCCGTTCCCCAAGTATTGTCTGGCTGACGATTACTGAGGTATAAATCTTCATCATCGCTTACAGATCCTGCACCTTTACGTTTGGCTGGCATTCTTCGTGTGTAGTATAAAACCTGCTCATCTGCAGTTAATGAAGGAGAATGTTCTGTGTAGGGTCCGTTAACTTTAGGTCCTAAATTTTGAGGATCAAAAGGAACTGGATTTTGAACCAATGCCATTCGATAATCTATCAACTCTTTTAATTCCTCTCCTCTTCTACGAGATAGTTTACTTAAATCTTCAAAACCTAGGTAGGTCTGAATATGAGCCGAAGCTTGTGGTAAATCAAGTAAATCAGCCTCTACACTTGCTGAGAGGTAAAATAAGCGGTGATCGAAATCTGGATTAATACTTAGCGCCTTTTGATAATTCTGAATAGCTAATTCAGGTTTTCTGATATCAGAATACAACTGCCCTTTGAGCACATAAACATCAATAAAGTTAGAGTCTTCAGCTAGAGCCTCATTTAATTTTTCAAGAGCCTGATCGTAGTATACGAAACGATACAAATTCAATGCTTCTTCAAAAATCTTGATTGCTTTTTTACTATCTGTCTGATACTCTTTTTCTTTTTGGGCTACAGAAATTTGTGCCAAAAGAAAAAATAGCATGAAAACCGAACTATATCGCAAAAAGTGCCTCATGGAATTTGCATGTATTTATGAGTTTGTAAGCTAATTCTCCATTTTGGATTAGCCTTAACATATTCAATGATTAGAGGTAAAAGCTTGGCTTCTCTACTCCATTCAGGTTGTAAGTAAAGTTCACAGTTATCTGAAACACGCTCAGCATGGCTTTCGGCCCACTTAAAATCGTGCTTATTGGCAATAACCACTTTTAATTCGTGAGCTTTGGGATAACTGGAATTCAAGCAAGCTTTGAATTTTTTAGGAGATAAGCATACCCAATCCCATTTACCAGAAATCTCATGTGCTCCTGATGTTTCAATCCAAGTTTCAATGCCGTTTTGTTGCAGCATTTCTGTAAGTGGATGCAAATCATACATTGCTGGTTCACCACCAGTAATTACTACTGATTTGGCCTTAGCTTCTGTAACCCATTTCAACATATCTGTGATGTTGACTAATGGATGATTTTCAGCTTCCCAACTTTCTTTCACATCACACCAAACACAACCAACATCACATCCTCCCAAACGAATAAAATAAGCAGCGCAGCCACTATTTCCACCTTCGCCTTGAATGGTATAAAAATGCTCCATAACAGGAAGCATCAAGCCTTTATCAACAAGTTCTTTAGACATGAAATATTTTTCTAGAATCGGAGGCTTAGTCCACCACCAACATTAAAAGCTCTGAGGTTATAGTCAACATTTTCAGACCTTATTACAGTAGTTTCAGTAGCTGGTGTTTTAAGCGTTGACGTTTCAGTTAAACGATGATCAGACATCATGTATTCACCAAAAACTCGAAGTTCTAAAAACGATAAAATGGCATAGGGGTACAACACAAACTTGACACGAACCTCTTCAGTGAGGACCGGCTGAAGCGTTGCGAGGCGTTCCACCAGAAGCTGCCAACGAGCGAGGGCGCGGTACAGGGCCTCGAC
>CAJWSQ010000320.1 GCA_913045895.1 uncultured Flavobacteriales bacterium
CGTTCCAATCTGAATGACACTTAATACCAAAGTGATTGTTTGATCTTTTCGATAATTCGGAGTTTCCATTTCCGCTTTCTAGGCACGCTTGAGCCAACGTAATACTGGCTGGAATCTTAAATTCCAACATATTTCTAATGGCCACATCCTTATACGTATCAATGTATTGCTCGCGAGAATAGTTTTCTTCGCCTTGAGCTAAAGCTGGATGAATAACAATTAAAAAGGATAATAATACCGAGAATAAAACACGCATGTAATGTCCGAATTTGCTTCAAAATTAACTGGTTGTGGGCTTGCCATTTTAAAACAATCGGGTTGCTTTCAAACAGAGCGTTGTTAACTAACTGGGAGGTTTAACCCAAGTCTGGTATTCATTCCTAAGTTGCCCTGCACTCCACCTGAATGGATTATGAGCACTTTATCGCCTCTTTGAAATTTCCCCTTTTTGGCTTCTTCAATAACGCCTCGCACCAACTTTGAAGTATAAACGGCATCGAGTGTAATGTTGGTTTCAGCTTTAAACCACTGAATAAAATCTACCAACTCAGCATTGACCTTGGCATAACCTCCACCGTGGTAAGTATTAATGACCTCAAATTGATCTTGATAATCTTCAACCGCAACCTCATCTTGCAAGAATTGCAATAAATGATTGTTGATTTCATCATGCATGAAATCACCTTTAAGAACAGGAAAACACAACGCTTTTTGATGAGGTTTGAGGCTTAAAATAATTCCAGACATCATGGTTCCAGTACCACAAGCTCCGCATATGTAGTTGTACTTTTCGTGATCAGGTTTTAAGGTTTCCATACAGCCATTCACACCCAAAAAGTTTGAACCACCTTCGGGAACAGCATGATAAAATCCAAACCGATCTCTCAAATGAGCTTTAAACTCTTCTAAGTTTTTATCCCGATAATCCGTTCTACTTACAAAATACAGTTCCATGCCATCGGCTTTGGCTTTTTGTAAGGTTGGATTTGTATCGTCATCCTCACCACGAATAACGCCAACGGTTTTCAATCCAAATCTTTTGCCTGCCGCTGCAGTTGCCGCAATGTGGTTGCTAAAAGCCCCACCAAAAGTCAGTAGAGTATCAACCGCTTTTTCTTCCGCTTTCAGCACATTGTATTTCAGCTTTCGCCACTTATTACCACTGATTTCTGAATCAATAAGGTCTTCGCGAAGCATAGCTACTTCAATCCCTAACTCTTCAAAAACGGGTAAGATGAGTGTTTGCGTTTCAACATTAATTTCAGGCCAATCCATATTCGATTTGGTTGATACGGTTCAAAAAAGCGATTTTTGCGCGACATGAATGACGACTTAGGCAGTTTTTTCAAAAAGCCGGAATTAGATCCTGAAGACTTTTACTACTCAGATGAAGGCTACATTGTTTTCACTGAGAAGTACCACCTCAAAAGAGGTAGATGTTGCCAAAGTGGTTGTAGACACTGCCCTTACGGATTCAATAAAAATCGTAAACGTAGAAATAGATCATAAAAAAACTTCCTCCATGAGTTCAAACGATCAACAATTTAAAGCCGCTATCCTTCAAGGTATTCCTAGTGAATTACCCAATCCTAAAGCATACGATGCAAACGCAAATCATGCACCTAAGCGCAAAGACATTCTTTCTGCTGATGAAAAGAAATTGGCTCTAAAAAATGCATTGCGTTATTTCCCTGCCGAACAACATGAGGCTCTTGCAACAGAATTTGCCGAAGAACTGAACAAATACGGTCGCATTTACATGTATCGTTTTCGTCCAGATTACGATATGTATGCCAGACCAATTGAAGCATATCCTGCCAAATGTGAGCAAGCAGCTGCCATCATGCTGATGATTCAAAACAACTTGGATCCAGCAGTTGCTCAACATCCGCATGAACTTATTACTTACGGTGGTAACGGTGCTGTTTTCCAGAACTGGGCGCAGTATTTACTCACGATGAAATACCTCGCTGAAATGACTGATGAGCAAACATTGGCCATGTACAGCGGACACCCGATGGGTTTATTTCCATCGCATAAAGACGCTCCTCGCGTGGTAGTTACCAACGGCATGATGATTCCGAATTACTCGAAACCAGATGATTGGGAAAAATTCAATGCATTGGGCGTAACTCAATACGGTCAAATGACGGCTGGTTCTTACATGTACATTGGCCCACAAGGCATTGTACATGGAACAACTATTACGGTGATGAATGCGGCACGCATGATTCAATCGGGCGATGCAAGCAAACCAAGAATCTTTGTTACTGCAGGTTTGGGCGGTATGAGCGGAGCTCAACCAAAGGCAGGAAATATTGCTGGCGTGGTGAGTATTACAGCTGAAGTGAACCCGAAAGCCGCTGAAAAAAGACACGAGCAAGGTTGGGTAGATTCATTGATGTACAACGTAGATGAAGTGATTGATGCAGCGTTGGAATATCAAGCCAAAGGCGAAGCCCATTCATTGGCTTTTGTTGGAAACATCGTTGAATTGTGGGAACGTTTGAGTGAGCGTAAAATTCATATTGATTTAGGTTCTGATCAAACTTCATTGCACAATCCTTGGGCTGGTGGATATTACCCCGTTGGTTTGAGTTACGAAGAGTCGAACCAAAGGATGGCTGAGAATCCAGATCAATTTAAAGAAGAAGTTCAAAAAACGTTGCGTAGACACGTTACAGCAGTTAACGATTTATGTGCGAATGGCATGTA
>CAJWSQ010000321.1 GCA_913045895.1 uncultured Flavobacteriales bacterium
CTAAAATTTGAACTCTTTCTAGATGTTTTAAAGCTAAATCTTCAGCTTCTTTTTTAGCTTCTCTTTTTGCTTTTTTATCAGCCAATTTTTCTAAGCGTTTACGCTCTTTTTCCATAGCTCTTTCGCCGGATTTAGATTTATGATCAAAATGTAGTCCCATTTCGATAAACATATCACAATTTTATTAAATGGTGAAATAAAACTATGAATGATAAAGATTAATCAATACACAATGAAACTAAAGAAAACACCTTTATAGATTCTGTTTGGATTGATGCTCCAATAATTCAACCAGGAGAAAATCTATCTGTAAATGTGTCTTTCAAAAGACAAGGTGGAGAAAACACGCAAGAAATTCCTGTTGAGTTGAGATTAAACGGTGAGCAATACACCTTATTCAGCATCGAACTTGCTCCTGATTCAAAACTTGACACTGCCATTCAGGTAATGATACCGAATGAAGCATCTATCCAAGCATCTATTCACATTGATGATGCTGGAATGACATACGACAACGATTTCTATTTCGCATTAAACATCCAAAATTCTATTTCAGTTTTAGAAATTACAGATGAATCTAATTCGGCAATCAGAAAAGCATTTGCAACTGATTCTTCTTATCAATACCAACAAGCTAATCCAGGATCAGTTTCTCCTGAATTATTAGAAAAAGCTCAATTCATCATTCTGAATTCGAAGTCAGATTTATCATCAGGATTCTATCAACTTCTAGGCGAACAACTTCAAGCGGGTAAAAACATTTTGATTTTTCCTCCAAAGTCTGATAACATAATAGAATTGAATCAGTTTTTAGCAAGTAATCAAGCGGTAACATTGACCAATTGGGATACTGCCAACAAAGAAATCAGAGAAGTCACGGTTGACAATCCGATTTATCAAAACGTGTTTGCCAAAGACCCAGATGATGTGCTTTGGCCAAATCTTACTGGTTCATACCAATTCAAAAATGGATCTGTTTATCGTGATGATTTAATGAAAACCAGCGGTGGCTATGCGGCATTTGTTCATCAAGAAGTTAGCAACGGACATTTATTCATCGCTTCATTTCCATTACAATCTGGCAATTTTGCCAATCATCCCATTTTCTTACCTACCCTTTTCAGAGCTTCATCATTCAGCAACAAACAGCAATCACTTTACGGAGTAATTGGAGAGCAAACTTGGATTAACACCAGTTTAAAACCTCAGCAAGACAACACTTTCCAAATTTCAGATTCAAAGGAGAATTCATTCATTCCACAAAGTATACCTCAACGTGGTTTCACACGATTGGAAACGATGAACCAGATTCAAAACCCTGGTTTTTACACCGTAAAAGGAGCTGATAGCCAACAAGAAGTTGCAGCTTTCAATTACAGCAGAAATGAATCTGAAATCAATTATTTGTCTGCAAATGAATTAGAAATTCAAGCATCACAAAATGGTATTCAACTTCATGTTATTGAAGGAAAAATAGAAGACACAGCACAACAGTTATCAACAATTTCAGAAATTGATACCTATTGGAGATTGTGCTTGCTGCTAGCCTTATTATTTTTGGCTGCAGAAGTAGTGATAACCCGATTCATGAAATAAATCTTATGAGAATTCTTATCAAAGAAGCGCGCATCATCAACCCTCAATCTAAACATCACAATAATCGTGTAGATATTCTTATTGAAAACAACACGATTAAAACCATTGCTGACGTTATTGAAGAGGATGCTGATGAAGTTGTAACTGGAAACGATTTACATGTTTCAGCTGGTTGGTTTGATTTACATGCTCAATTTGGAGATCCAGGTTTAGAGCATCGAGAAGATTTAATTTCGGGAGCGAAAGCGGCTGCAAAAGGTGGTTTCACAGGCGTGTTATTGATGCCTTCCACTCAACCTGTAATCGATAACAAAGGTCAGGTTGAATATTTATTAAAAAAAGCTCAAGGTTTACCCACTCAAATAGAACTTGCTGGAAGTTTAACAACTGGCTGTAACGGATTAGACATTTCAGAAATGTATGACATGTCGTTGTCTGGCGTGAAGGTTTTTACCGATGACAAACATCCGATTGACAATCCTGATGTAATTAAACGTGCGTTGATGTATACCAAAACCTTTGACGGTTTGGTAATGGTTTTCCCAATGGAATCTCAAATTGCACACGATGGCAAAATGCACGAAGGTGTTGTAAGCACCAAGCTTGGCTTGAAAGGTTTGGCTTCTTTGGCTGAAGAAATCATTGTTAGTCGTGATTTATTCTTGGCAGATTATGCTGAATCTCGCATTCATTTCTCTTGCATCAGCTCTAAAAAATCTGTGGAGTTAATTCGAGAAGCGAAAGCTAAAGGAACTCAAGTTACTTGCGATGTTAGCTATTTGAATTTGGTTTACACCGATGAAGCTTTAGAAGGATTTGATTCTAACTTCAAGGTGAATCCACCATTGAGAACAGAAGATGACAGACAAGCTTTGATAGCTGGTTTGAAAGATGGAACAATCGATGCTATCGTTAGCGATCACACACCTTTGAACGTAGAAGAAAAAGATTGTGAATTTGATCACGCTGGGTTTGGCGTAGCTGGAATTGAAACGCTTTATGCCGAGTTAAAAACTGCTTTAGCAGATGAATTATCTGAAGAAGAATTACTTCAATTCATTACTGTGAACCCAAGAAATTTATTGGGATTAGATCATCCT
>CAJWSQ010000322.1 GCA_913045895.1 uncultured Flavobacteriales bacterium
AGACTTACGAAAACTTAAAAGAAAAATTACTTTTGACGAAGTAGATCAGAAGATAACCAATTTAGAATCAACGCTTTATCACACTTTATTTGAGCCTGAAAAAGTAAAGCAAATTGATTCAGAATTTGTGATAAATGAGTTGATGCAAATTGAGCAAACTTTAATGGATCGTCATCAAAGTTTGTATCTAAATGAAATTGTAGACCTGCGTAATAAAGTCAAACTTTTTGGTTTCCACTTTGCTTCATTAGACATTCGTCAAGATTCTCGAATTCATAATCAAGTATTTGAGGCAATTGTTTCGCACCCAAAAATACAGGAATACATCACCGGTTTACCTGAAAATTATTTAGAATTAAGCCTTGAGGAGCGTTTAGCAATCTTGCCACAACTAACAGGTAATGTTCCTGAATCCCTATTCGAAGATGATATTGTAAAGCATACTATTGGATCGATCTATGCAATGAAGGCCATTCAGAAAAGTAATGGCGAGAAAGGCTGTCATCGTTATATAATCAGTAACTGTCAGAGTATTGAAAATATGCTACAGTTGTTTGCTTTACACCGAATCTGTGGTTGGGACAATCCAACAGTAGATTTAATTCCACTCTTTGAAACGGTTGATGATTTAAGAGCTTCTCAAGAAATAATGAATAGCTTATATTCCAACCCAGTATATAACGCACATTTGAAAAGCCGTGATATGAAACAAACCATTATGCTTGGTTTCTCTGATGGAACTAAGGATGGAGGTTATTTCATGGCCAATTGGAGTATTTATAAAGCCAAAGAAGAGCTTTCTGATGTTTCAAGTGAATATGGAGTAGCAGTTGCCTTTTTTGATGGTCGAGGAGGACCACCAGCTCGTGGCGGTGGAAATACGCATCAATTCTACGCATCTATGGGCGATCGTATCAAGGCTGATGACATTCAATTAACCGTTCAAGGACAAACCATTAGCTCTAACTTTGGAACAATTGATTCAAGTCAATTCAATTTAGAGCAGTTACTTAGTTCTGGAATTTCGAATCAGGTTTTTAAGAATGATGATAATCATTTAGCAGATGAAGACCGCATTACTATGCAGCAGTTAGCTGATACAAGTTACAAGTCATATTCAGATTTTAAATCGCATCCAAAGTTTGTGCCTTACCTAGAAAACATGAGTACACTGCAATATTACTCGAAAACTAATATTGGTAGCCGTCCTTCTAAAAGGGGAAATTCTAAAGAGCTTAATTTTTCAGATTTAAGAGCAATTCCTTTTGTAGGAAGTTGGAGTCAGTCTAAACAAAATGTTCCTGGATTTTTTGGTGTTGGATCAGCAATCTTAGCTTTTGATGAACGTGGAGAATTTGATAAAGTAGATTCTTTGTATCAAAATTCTGCTTTCTTTAGAACGCTAATAGCAAATAGCATGATGAGTTTAACCAAATCATTCTTCAAGCTTACCGCTCACATAGGGGAGGATGAGGAATTTGGTAGTTTTTGGAATATCATTCATGATGAATATATACTGACCAAAGCCATGCTTCTTAAGCTTACCGGCTATTTGGAGTTAATGGAAGATCAACCAGCAGGAAAGCATTCTATTGAAATGAGAGAAGCAATTGTACAGCCCTTATTGACCATTCAACAATATGCACTGAGCTCTATTCATGAATTGAAAAAGACAAATGAGCTGAATGATAATCAACTAGCAATTTATGAAAAACTCGTTACACGTTCTCTTTTTGGAAATATTAACGCCAGTAGGAATTCTTGCTAAAAATTATTGCTTGTAGTAGACAAACGAAGCCTTGAATAGTGCAGTTGGTACTTCTATGTCAGTGACCGGTTTTCCAATTGCCTCTAATAAAACAAACTTCACTTTCCCGTGACTGTTTTTTTTGTCGTACTGTAAAAGTGTCAGAATGGATTTAATTTCATTTTCAGTTAAATTTACCTTTGGGTATATGGAGTTGAATATTGTTTTGATCTCATCACTTTCATCTTGACTTAGTCCAGTGAGTTTAGTCGAAAGGTGCGCTTCTAGAATCATTCCAATTGCAATCGCCTCTCCGTGTAGTAAGGTTGTCTTGTTCTTCTGAGTTAAGCAGTACGATTCTATAGCGTGCCCAAGGGTATGTCCAAAATTAAGAATCTTTCTAAGCCCATGTTCATACGGATCTTCTAGAACTACTTTATTCTTAATACCAACCGAATGATGAATTAACTCTTGAATGTCTTCGGATGATATTTTCGTATAATCTTTTAAATGATTCCAATAGTCTTGATCTTGAATCAAACCATGCTTTAGCATTTCGGCATAGCCGCTTCTATATTCTTCAGAAGGCAAGGTGTTTAAATACTGAGGATCTACAAGAACCATTTTTGGGTTTACAATAACCCCAACTTGATTTTTCAAAGCACCAAGATCAACTCCTGTTTTTCCACCTACCGATGCGTCAACCATAGCGAGTAGGGAAGTAGGGATGTTGATAAAGTCAATACCTCGCTTAAACGTTGAAGCAACAAATCCACCTAAATCGGTAACAACGCCTCCTCCTAAATTCATTAGGATGCTTTTGCGGTCTGCACCAAGCTCAGAGAGTACACTCCAAACCCCAGTACAGGTTTCAATATTTTTATTTTCTTCTCCTGATTCAATTGAGATAATTTCA
>CAJWSQ010000323.1 GCA_913045895.1 uncultured Flavobacteriales bacterium
GCTTGTCGTTTTCTTCACCAACAGTAACCTTCACTTTGGTCTCTGGCCTGAAAACATCATCTGTTTTAATGGTTGGTTTCAGGTGTGTTTCTGAATTTTCTACACCAATTGGTAGAATTCCATAAGATCGAATTGGACGATCATTCAACGTGTTGGCATGAGGTTGTAATAAAGCAATATTGACAAACACATTTGGCGTCATATCCTCTGTAACCTCAAAATCGAATTTGGTTTCTCCTTCAGTTGTTTCAACCCAATATTTCTCAATTACCTGAGAACCATTTTCAACACAAACCAATGCTCTACCATTTTTAGGAGAAGGGAAAGTTACTTTTACAGACTCACCAACTTGGTATGTTTCTTTGTCTGCTGAGAATCCAAGCATTGAGGCATTTTGAGCATCAACTCGGCTTGACCTTGCCCAATAAGGCCAATCCATATAAAATATTTTCCCTGCTGAATGACCGCTAACAGGATCAGAAACACGCACAAAATAGCGACCCCAATTCGGTTGATTGATGCGGAAGGTATAATCTACTTTTCCATTGGCGGTAGAAACTTTCTTCTTTGAAAGTGGAACCACATTGTAGCGCGCAATGTAATCAGCGATGTTTCTCGAATACGAGTCCCACCACCAGTTCCAATCAATTTTGAATACCTCAACCAAAAGATCTTTTCTGTCAACTGGTTTTCCTTTTTCAGTAACAGTTGCTATTTCGAAAATGTGGTCTTTATCGGTTTCTAGACCATTATCCCATAAAGTTCCTTTTGGAATTCGAACACCAACATATGAGGTGTATGGAGAAACGGTGATGTTGTAATGATCAATGCTAAAATCACCACCTGGCTCAAATGCTTTTGTAGAAAGTGAGGCTCTTAATTTCCCCGGAGATCTTGAGAATTGTTCATCAGCCAACGAAATGGATGCTTCTCCATCACTGTTGAGTTGCCCATCAAAAATGGTGGTTTCTTCAGTTGAGAATTCTACCGATGGATCATCAAAAACATAATTTGGATATCCTTTGAATGATGTGGAAGTAGGCAGCAACTTCAAATCAACCTTGGCTTTTAAATTCCCAGCAGTTGCACCATGAAGCCATTTCACAGCTAATTTTCCGCTCAAATCGTCAGCTTCATACAACTCATCAGCATCAAAATCCAATAAGATTTTTAGTCGGTTTGGTTTTACAGTTTCAATTCGAAGTGTTTTCTCAAATCTTCTATTTCCAACTTTAACCGTTGCACTGTAATATCCAGTGATATCATCAACATCGGTTGCCGTTTTGAATGAGTAAAATCCATCTGATGATTCTAAAGAAACTATTTTCTGAACCAGTTTTCCCTGAGGATTTTTCAACTCCATTAAAACAGGATGTTGAGCAGGAAGTAAGTTGTTCTTATCTTCTAAAATAAAGGTTAAGTAAAGCGAATCTCCAGGTCTCCAAACACCACGCTCGCCATATAAGAATCCTTTCACACCTTTTTGAGACGCAGATCCAGAAACATCAAACTTACTTGTAGACAAACTCTCACCTGGTTTTACAGTGAGGTAAGCCACTTGGTTATCATGTTTTACAACCACGAAGTATGGTCTTCTACTCAATTCGGCTAAAACAAATCCATCTGCATCGGTTTGTTTTTGAGTGATTAGCTGTTGTTGATAGTCGTAAATTTCAACTGTTGCTCCCGAAACTGGTTGAGTAGTAAGCAAGTTATTTACAGCTACAAACATTTTCTTATCCTGACCCAATTTGGCCATTACACCCAAATCTGATCCAAAAACGATTTGTCTTTTGGAGCTTTCATAACGACCGTAATATGCCGAGTTGCATGGATTCTCATTTTCTCTCCAACTGTAATCCTCTCCTCTTACCCAATAATTATCAGAATCATCCCATTCATCGGTTGAAGTTGAAGTTAACTGGATGGATTCTGTATTTGATTCAGTTCCTTCGCAAGTGTAGAGTGAATATGGTTTTTTGAACCGGATATCCACTTCGTAAAGCGCACCCGGTTCCACCTTCATCACCTTACTTAAATCTAGGAAGTAACGATTCCAAACATTTAAATCTGACTTTCCAAATGTGCTTAAATCTATTTGCTCTTTATGAACTACTCTTCCAACTCTCCTGATGTTGTAATAGCTATCATCCCAAGAATCTGATTGAAAGAATTGAAGTACATTATTACTGAATATACGTGAAATGTAAACATCAACATGACTCAAACTCACGGCTTCAAAAGGAAAGATCAACCCGTTTGAGTTAGGCATAATCACGCCTTTATTCACCAATTTAATAGCTGGCTTGATTTGTTCGAATCGCATAGTTTGCGAATACGGTTTTTGCAGTTTGTATCCTTCAGAATTTTTTATTCCTGATGCAATACTCACCTTCTTCTCTCCAGCCAATCTGTTTGGCGGGTAAACTCGAACAATATTTTCAGAGATGGTAAATCGAAGTCCACTTGTTCCTTGAATCTGAATGAATCCATTTAAATCTTGCTGCGAAAGTGGATCTGAGAAACGCACCTCAACATACTGACCTGGAGATTGAATCACTCTTACTTGCGAAACTTTAAAATCTCCAATGGCGGGTACTTTAACCTCATACGAATCTTCATCATCAACATCAACCACATCTCCAT
>CAJWSQ010000324.1 GCA_913045895.1 uncultured Flavobacteriales bacterium
AGATAAAGATTTGCAGGAAGCAATGAACAAGAGTAGTGAGGTCTTCAACTTCTTAGAATCAGTATCTAATAAATATGGTATTGGATTTTGGAAACCTGGTGCAGGTATTATACACCAAGTTGTACTTGAGAATTATGCATTCCCAGGTGGAATGATGATTGGTACCGATTCACACACAGTAAATGCCGGTGGATTAGGTATGGTTGCCGTAGGTGTTGGTGGAGCCGATGCTGTTGACGTTATGGCTGGAATGCCTTGGGAGTTGAAATTCCCTAAGTTGATTGGTGTTAAGCTAACAGGTAAGTTAAACGGTTGGACAGCGCCAAAAGATGTGATCTTAAAAGTGGCTGGAATTTTAACCGTAAAAGGTGGTACAGGTTGTATCGTAGAATATTTTGGTGAAGGTGCTGAATCAATGTCTTGTACTGGTAAAGGTACTATCTGTAACATGGGAGCTGAGATTGGCGCAACCACTTCAACTTTTGGTTACGATGAATCGATGAGACGCTACCTGAAAGCAACTGGTAGAGCAGATGTTGTTGAGTTAGCAGATCAAGTTGCTGAACATTTAACTGGTGATGCTGAAGTTTATGCTGATCCTGAAAAATACTTCGATCAAGTTATTGAAATCGATCTAAGTTCATTAGAGCCACATGTGAATGGTCCATTTACTCCAGATAGAGCTACACCAGTTTCTAAAATGCGCAAAGAAGCAGAAGAAAACGGTTGGCCTTTAGAAGTTGAATGGGGATTAATTGGTTCATGTACGAATTCATCTTATGAAGATTTATCTCGTGCAGCATCTATTGCTCAACAAGCTGTAGACAAAGGATTGGTAACTAAGGCAGATTTTGGTATCAATCCTGGTTCTGAACAAGTTCGATTTACAGCAGAGCGTGATGGCTTGCTAAAGATATTCGAAGATCTAGATGCTACAATCTTTACGAATGCATGTGGGCCATGTATTGGCCAGTGGAATCGTGATGGAGCTGAAAAGCAAGAAAAGAACTCTATCGTTCACTCATTCAACAGAAACTTTGCGAAACGCGCGGATGGTAATCCAAATACGCATGCATTTGTAACATCTCCGGAAATGGTAGCTGCAATCGCAATTTCAGGTGATTTAGGGTTCAACCCGATTACCGATAAATTGGTAAATAAAGATGGCGAAGAAGTAATGCTTGATGCACCAGTAGGTGAAGAGCTACCATCTAAAGGATTTGCTGTTGAAGACAACGGATACCAAGCACCTGCGAAAGACGGTAGCGATGTTGAGGTTGTTGTAAAAGATGGCTCTGAAAGACTTCAATTATTAACTCCATTTGAGCCTTGGAATGGTAAAAACATTACAGATGCAGTTCTACTCATCAAGGCTTATGGAAAATGTACAACAGACCATATTTCAATGGCTGGGCCATGGTTGAGATATAGAGGTCACTTAGATAACATCTCAAATAATACGTTAACAGGTGCTGTCAATGAATTTAATATGGAAACTGATAAAGTCAAAAATCAGTTGAACGGTGAATATGGCGGTGTGCCAGATGTAGCCAGAGCATACAAAGCTGAAGGTGTTCCATCAATTGTTGTTGGAGACTGGAACTACGGTGAAGGTTCATCTCGTGAACACGCAGCTATGCAACCTCGCCATTTGGGAGTGAAAGCCGTTTTGGTGAAATCGTTTGCTCGTATCCACGAAACAAACTTGAAGAAACAAGGTATGTTAGCTTTAACATTTAACAATGAAGCTGATTATGACAAAATCCAAGAAGACGATCGTTTTGATTTTCTAGATTTGGATAGTTTCGCTCCTGGCAAACCGTTGACTTTAAAAGTGAAACATAGTGATGGTTCTGAAGATACAATCGTTACCAATCACACTTATAATGAGAGTCAAATAGAATGGTTTAAAGCAGGTTCAGCATTGAACTTAATCAAGAAGAATTTTGCTTGATAAATATTCGTAAGTATAGATTTTAATAGCCCTGTTTGAAAAAGCAGGGCTTTTTCTTTATCTATCACTACTAAAGCATTAATACTCCTACAAATCATTGTATTTTCGCTGCACTTGTAAGAAATTAAAAATGGCATTAAAACAACAAACAAAATCTAAGGTTATTAACTTCCCTGGAAGTATCTCTAGCCATATTAATTCGTCTAAAGTTCCTCCTTCTGCTGAATTATACGCAGCCTTAGACCTTGGTACAAACTCTTGTCGGATGCTAATTGCTCAACCAAATGGAAACCAATTTCACATCCGTCGTGAGCGGCGAGCAAAAGCTAGTCATCCCTTCACTTCAGCTCGCTGCTCCAATGAAAAACCTACCCCCTCGCCGCCGCTACGCAAAGCCAAAGTGCTTTCGAAAGAAGAAAGCATCCGCCAAAAACTGAAACGACAATTCCAAACAGCCCGTAGACAGTCTACTAGATCAAATAAAGGTATTATTCTCGAATTGTTTTCAGGCTCTGGCAGGCTCGCCTCCTGTGCGCTGAAAGCCTTGAAAAGCCTGAAGGCTATAGAGGTCGAGATGTCTGCCGTTGGAGGGAGCCGGAGCGTCCGAACTGCCTTGTGCTCCGCAAGATCTGCCACAGCAGCACCTGCGTTGATAAGCCTGATGGCTCGACCACCCTCTGCACTCCTCTG
>CAJWSQ010000325.1 GCA_913045895.1 uncultured Flavobacteriales bacterium
ACTGTTCAACACTTTTTTACCCGGTATTTGTAATTTTTTAATTTCTACATATTGTACTCGCTCTAAAGTGACTGTGGAATTTCTGCTTGATTGGTCATGAGTTAGTGTAGCCAGATTGCTATTCTGTCCATCAATTAGCACTGTATTAATTGAACTACTACCCGGTATATCTCTTAAGCTAAACTGCTCAGAATAAGTTCCAGGTGCAACATTAATAACTGTTGGACCACAAACACCAAAAGTGTTTAGAGAATAAGCTAAATCTCCAAAACTATTAAAGTTTGTACCTGAAGTAGGACTACTACTATCAAGTGTATAAACTCCACTCATTCTTGGTCCTATTAATACAGTTAAAGTGTCGTTCATATTAGAAGTGTCGGCAACTCCATTAGGATTAGAAGTAAACACTTTAATTTCAGTTAAACCTTGAGGGAAGTTATAATTCCCCAAGAATACTTGAACAAAATTTGGATTACTTCCATTAATTGTATCAATTAAACCAACATACTGAACGCTTGGTTGAGCGACTCCATTTATTTCCCAATTCACATCAACCGAATCAATTTGATTGGTTCCTGCATTACCAATTGAGACATAAATGGGCTCAGTACCCGAACAAAAAGCAGCCGGAGAATCTACTGAAAAAACAGTTGCATCATTAGGCCCACCACCGGCTGTGTATTCAATTTTGGCTTGAGCACCTGTACATGGTGTACACAGTGTTGTTGAAACATTCGTTGCAGGTGAAAGAGTAAAATCAATCACTCCATCTGCTGCCCAACTTGTCAACTGGGTTAAAGTAACATTTATTTTAAAAGAATCAAGTGAAGTCTGACACTGTCCTGATGCAGGCGGTGATGTTCCAATAATATTAGTTCCTTCATCAGAAACATCGAACACCTCTGTCGAAAGGTCTAAGTCTCCTTGATAATAAAAAGTGACAACACCACCCGATGCTGGTGAAGGCACATTTGTAAAACTCAATGTCATTGGCGTTCCGTCAGGTGACTGGAAGCACGACAGTGAGGTTGTCTGCTGATATTGTCCAAAGGCAGAAAATCCCACCAGTAAAAACAACATCATAAAAAAGTTAAACTTTCTCATAATTAAACATTTATTTGGTTAACAAAATTTTTTGAGACTATAAAGGTAGGAATCATGAGATGGCTTACCAAAAAATATACGACTTGTTTTACTTTGAAGTATTTAGTTCAATACAAAAAAAAGCCCCGAGCAAAGGCTGCTCGGGGCTTATAGTGGAATTAAAATCTAATTACTGAATAATCAGTTTTTCTACTTTGGTAGCTTGATCATTCTGAATTTGCAAGTAGTATACTCCTTTTGCAAGACCTACAAGGTCAAGATCATCACGATGAGCACCATTTACAGTTAAATTCTCTTCGTAAATCAATTTCCCTTGAACATCTCTTACAGAAAGAACAAAGTTCTCCTCCTGCTCAGTTGTAATGTTGAGCGTGAACAATCCATTTGATGGATTTGGATAAACTTCGATATTACCTGCAACAGCAGAGTTGTCACCCTCAAGTCCAACTAAACAGTCAACTCCCACAACAACCATTGCTCTGTTACTAGAGCAAGATGACCTGAATGGCAATTGTAAATTTGGATTATTTGTACCTGTTGATAATGTTTGAAGAACAAAGTCGTTTAAATCATCATTATCAGAACTACCAATACGACTAAATCCACTTCCTGTAACATGAGGATTTACATCAACTCCATCACCTATCCAAGCTCCGGATGTACCTGGTGTAATTGTAAAGCTATTAACAGTTACACTCATAGATTGAATATCGGCGGCAGTCCATTCCCAGGCTACAAAGTCTACAATATTCCCAACATCATCAATTAATAATATCCAACCGGCATTATTACTCTGACTCCAGAAAATATTATTTCCCCAATCATTAGGACCTGCTTGATCATCCCAGTATTCAATTTGCCCTGGAGACCATGTACCATTAAGAGTTTGAACAATGGTGTTTACTTCATTAATGTCATTATAGTCATCACTAATCGCAACTGTCCATCCTGTAACATCAACACTAGAGTTTGAAACATTTTGTATCTCTAACATATCAGGCGATCCTGGATCAAACTCTGTAATCAATAAAGATTCACTACTACCAGTTCCAACCACTTCCTCTACCCAAACTGTATCATAAGCTGAGGTATTAACTGTAGTTGCACTATCAGTATATCTTAATGTATCTCCATTATTACTAACATAGTACTTTCCTCCAGTTGTGATTTCATTACCTGCCTGAGAAGAATCGTACCAAACAAAGTATGAGCCTTGTTGTGATGAGGTTAAGTCTACTATAGCTGTACCTTCAGCACCACATGGCACAACAGCTGTATCTCCACTAACTACAGGCGTTGGAACATTTGTTACATAAACTTCAACTGTATCAGAAATATGTGTAAACCTTCTTGATTGTTTACCTGGTTTAACAACATTTAGTGGTTTTTTATTTTTATAAGAATCTTCGAATATTCCAATTACAGTAGCCATGTCACCTTTACAGATTTGCTTTGGACCATAAACATTATAAAAATAAACAATTTCATATTTGAAATTAAACCA
>CAJWSQ010000326.1 GCA_913045895.1 uncultured Flavobacteriales bacterium
GATCGAATACACCCCAGCCCAAGACGACATGTTCAAAACTCCAATTACCAAGGCCATTAAGAAGGACAGATCCCCAAAAACCTGTCAGAAAATGAGATCACAACACTTATTGTCTTTGACCAAAAAAGAGTCAAAAATGAGTGCTATGTCAATGAACACTCCTAATCAAGACGAATAAAAACTCGAAGACATTGAAATGCATGAAACTCAAGCAACTTCAACCCAAATGAGCCCATTCGATCAAAATACCTCCCAAACCCAAGCCCAGTTCAAGATCGCCGTTAACCTAGTTCCAAACTCAGCAAACATGGCAAATCTTGACATGGTTTGTAACACCGTATTAACGGAATCTAGAGACATAAAAATTAATGGTCAAATAAACCAAGGCTTAAGTGAACAAAGTCCAGCTATCATGGACGAAATGAATGAAAAATATTATAAAAAATTCGACTTCTTCTACAGAAGAACTGCTTTCAGAAGCATGACTGAATTCTACAAGGGTCTTTTCAAACCTGATCTCGATAAATGGAGAGAAGGTGAGAGAAAATCGACAAAAAATTTCCTTCATTAGTACTTATGGAAGAAATCTCAAAATGATTCTAAGAAATACGAAAAATTATAAGTATTGGTCAAATCGAATTAATTTTCACAAAAGTTGGTCAATTAAATTCCAAATTAATCGCAAAAAATTAGGTAAGTAATTCAAAATCAAATAAATTTAAGCTCAAATATTATTATATTGATTCTTATCTACTATAATCTTAACTTGCATATCTGTCTTATAATTTATACAAATATCTAATCCACCCTTTTGTTGTTTAGTGACAAAATCAAAGATTCACTTGAAGAATTTTTCCTTCCACTCGAAAACGAGTCTGCCCAACTCCCAGTCTCAGAAAGCGACCTCAAAAATATCAAGCACAACCTTAGAAAGTAAGCCCTTTACGAGCAAGCATACTATTTCTGTGAAGACCTCTTCAACATCAGTGAGAGAGTCTCAAATGCTGATGCCACCGAAGAGCTCGAGAGCCCAATGAACACCACATAAATATTATAATTCACTTCAGCCGTCCTTTCAATCGTTCTGAGCCACCATTTCCAAAAAGAAGATATCAAGAAAATGGTTCAAGGAACTTCAGTCGATTTCCAAATGGTAAGAGACACCATGTACAAGTACTCCAAGAAAGCTGAGGAGAGATTCTTCTCTGACCCATGCTTCGCCTACTTTTTCATTCAATTCGCAAAGAGTGAGCAAGGAAAACTTTACATTGAGAACAAGCTTGGAAATTCTGGATAAAATGGCGACTCAGAAATAAATTAACCACAAAAGCTAACAAAATCCAAAGTCGGCCAGATCTCAAAGAAGCTTGAGGGAGAAGACGCTGCCGAGAGACAAAAGGAGATGAACGAGAGAATTGCCAGTGAGATCGAAGTTATGTCCCAAGAAGCCGAGGAATTCCTTGTGAAATCATTCGAGCAAGATATCACTCAATTATATTCAAGATGCAAGCAAAATTAAATTGAATTCCAAGATCAATCAAATAGTGCGCAACAAATTGAGCTCCTCAAAAAACTCTCCCAAGATACCTTCATCGCCCACAACATGTTGAAGAACATCGGTGTTGACGTTGACAACATCATCTCCCAAAGAGTCATCGCCATGACTGCCAGCAAGGTTGCCACTCCAAAGAAAAACAAGCCAATTATTACTTCTATTCTTGAAGATATCAGTATCGAAAAGATGAAAAAACAGAAGTAAGAAGAGGCTTTCAATATTAATATAAAACAATTTCCCGCAAAAAGTTTTAAAGATGCGGACAGCAAATAAAAGTTGGTTGAATTCTTGACCCCTAAAAAGTCCAACGTATCTCCTTTTGTCTTCAAAAAATTTGAAGGAATAGCCGATTTGACAAAATCAAACGTCAGGTAAAATTCCAATTCCGTTAGTAAGCTAACTCCTGTCCAAAACTACCCAACTGTCGTCAGCAAACCAGTCATGGGAATGGACCTCGATCAACAGGCCAAGCTTAAGCAACTTTTAGAACATTTACCTCTTTTAAAGTAAATTTCCGCAAAGAAGTAAGAGCAAAAGATCACTCAAAGCCCTTCTGAAGCCAACTTTAACATATAGAGAACCTCCTCTTTCGGAAATATCTACAAATGCCAAAGTGAGCACCAGACCCCAATGAAAACCTTCAAATCGTTCCAAACTGATAAAATCGACTCAATTTTCAAACAACCAGCTCTGAATTGCGCCAATATGCAAAGCTAGTAAGTCAGGCAGATAAGGGCGCAATTACTGTTGACTAATAAATTACGAGGCTTGAGGTCTCTGTGGATAATGCCAGCGGAGTGCATGTACTTTAGACCTCTGAGCATTTGGTAGACAAAGAACTGCAGGTGGTGTTCAGTCATGGGCTGGTTGGACTTGATGATCTGTGCCAAGTCGGTCTCCATGATGTCCATAACCACATATAAAGATGTGAACTTATCCACAGACTCAGGTAAGAAAATACTTCTGGCGGCCAGAACATTCTCGTGTTCAAGAAGCCTCATAATTTTTAATTCCCTTAAAGTCCTTTGAGCATAGACCTTG
>CAJWSQ010000327.1 GCA_913045895.1 uncultured Flavobacteriales bacterium
TTTGGTACTCTGTTATATGCACAAAAAACTGGATAAACGTAAAAAGTCATACAAGGCCATTGCAAAGTCTGGTGTTGTTTTGGAAACCAAACCTCTTTACGACAATCAAGTAGCCGATTGGATTAAAGATCGTGGCTTGCGTTATGGATTTAATTTCCATCCTCACGCTCCCCCTTTACTGGTTTCTTTTTTAGGAACTGATTTAAGTAAAATTGATAAAGAGCTCGAAAAGTTAAGTAATCGGGTAGAAGAGGGGGAAGAAATAACTCCTGCTATCATTGAAAAGCACATTGGATATAGTAAAGATTTTAATGGATTTGAACTTCAAAAGTCCCTAGGTAAACGAGACTTGGAACACTCTTTTCGGATAATTCGCTACATGGCATCTAATGCAAAGAAGCATCCAATCACTTTAACCATAACGGTTCTTTTTAGTTTTTTCCAAAAGCTATTGCTTTTTCAAGGCCTATCATCACCATCTAAGGCTCCTACAGTTCTTGGTGTATCGCCCTATTTTGTTAAAGATTATGAAGCAGCATCTCGTTTTTATTCTATGAAACAAATAGCCAAAGTAATTGGTCATATAAAAGATGCTGACCTAAAGAGCAAGGGTGTTGGTGCTCAAAATTTGCCAACAGAAGAGCTTTTAAAAGAATTGATTCTTAAAATTGTTTCGAGCTAAATTTCTGGAAAAGCTTCAGGATTGGATTCGTGAATGATAGCGTATACCTTTTCAAAAATATCATCTTCAGACGGTTTTGAGAAATAATCGCCATCGCTTCCATAGGCTGGTCTATGCGGTTTTGCACTCAGTGTTTGCGGAGTACTATCCAATAATGGAAAAACATTTTGAACGTCGATTAACTGCTGTAATATATAAGCTCCAGCGCCACCGGGTACATCTTCATCAACAATCAAAAGACGGTTAGTTTTTGCTATACTTTCTTGAATTCCGTGTTCCAAATCAAAAGGAAGTAGGGTTTGAATGTCAATTACTTCAGCATCAATGTCAAAATGCATCAGCTCCTTTGCTACAGCTTCGACCATGCGTAAAGTAGAGCCGTAAGAGACTAAGGTTATATCTGCACCTTCCTTTAGAATTTCAATTTTACCTAATGGTATTCTAAATTCTCCAAGGTTTAAGGGTTTTCTTTCTTTTAGGCGATATCCATTAAGAGACTCAACAACAATTGCAGGTTCATCTCCTTCTAATAACGTATTGTACATTCCAGCAGCCTGAGTCATGTTTCGAGGTACGGCAATATTAATTCCTCTTAAAAGGTTTACGATTCCACCCATGGGCGAACCACTGTGCCAAATTCCTTCTAAACGATGGCCTCGGGTACGAATGATTAGTGGAACAGCTTGCTTTCCAACAGTTCGGTAATGATATGAAGCAAGATCGTCACTAAGCGTTGGTAAGCAGTACAGAATATAATCTAAATATTGTATTTCGGCAATTGGACGTAAACCTCTTAAGGCCATTCCAATTCCTTGTCCCATAATGGTAGCTTCACGAATCCCAGTATCTGCAACACGTGTGGCGCCATACTTGACTTGCATACCTTCCAAGCCTTGGTTTACATCACCAATTTTACCAACGTCCTCACCAAAAAGTAAAAGTTTGTCGTTACTTTCAAGGAGGGCATCAAAATTGTCTCGGATGATAATACGCCCATCTACTAATTCTTCTTTTTCAGCATATTGTGCGGATACGGATTTTATATTTTCTAAACGATTATCTGACTGACTGTATAGATGAGAACTGAATTTTGGATTGAGTTGCTCAGTAAGTTGATCTTTCCAAGTTCGTATTTCAGTCTTTATTTGATGTTTATATTTTGTTAAAATCCAAAGTCCTTTTCTAGCTGCGTGAAGTAGATCTTTATATGTTGGCTCGGCAATATTCATAAGCTCCGAGCGAATCATTTGAAAATTTGTATCGTTGTTTGTTGCCTGAGCTGCTTTTTCTATGAGTTTTACTAGGTCGCTTCTATGCTCAAGTATAGGGTTTTGGTAGGCCTTCCAAGCATCAACCTTAGCTTGACGAACAATTTTCTTGTTACTCTCTTCAATTGCATCAAGCTCTTCGTCATTTGCAAAACCATTACTGAGAATCCATTCACGAGTTTTAAGATTACAATCGTTTTCTTTTTCCCATGTTAAACGTTCTTCAGACTTATAACGCTGATGTGATCCTGAGGTAGAGTGACCCTGGGGTTGCGTTAGCTCTTGTACGTGAATCAAAACAGGTATGTGCTCATTTCTAGCAAGCTTTTCGGCGTACTGATAGGTGTCAACGAGGGCGGTATAATCCCATCCTTTAACCGTTAATATTTCAAAGCCAAGTTCTGTATCATTACGTTGAAATCCTTCGAGTGCCTTAGAAATACTTCCTTTAGTTGTTTGTTCATCATTATGAACAGATATTCCATAATCATCATCCCAAACACTCATTACCATTGGGATTTGCATAACACCAGCAGCGTTCATTGCTTCTAAAAATAAGCCTTCGCTTGTGCTTGCATTACCAATTGTACCCCATGCAATTTCGTTTCCATTGTTAGAAAAACGCTCGCTACCTTTGA
>CAJWSQ010000328.1 GCA_913045895.1 uncultured Flavobacteriales bacterium
ACAGGGGGTTGCTATTGCAGCAGCGGTATATAGAGATGTACCTATTGTTGAGTATTCGCCCAGGAAAATTAAGATGGCTATCACAGGAAACGGTAGCTCCAGTAAAGAACAAGTGGCCTTAATGCTTAAGAGCATTTTCAAATTAAAAGAACTCCCTAAACTTTTAGATGCTACTGATGGATTAGCCGTTGCACTCTGCCATTATTTTCAAAAAGTAAAGGCTAATGGAAACAGCGTTTCCACTAGCCAAATATCTTCTAAGAAATCCTCTAAAAAGAGTCAATCAAACAGTTGGGAGAGTTTTATCAAAAACAATCCCGATAAACTTAAATAGCTTCTTTAATAGCTTGTGCTATAGACGAGAATTCGTCTTTAGAAAGTTCCAATTTAGGTTTCGAAAAGTCAATATCGGTTACACCATTTATTGGAACAAGATGAATGTGTGCATGTGGTACTTCAAGTCCGATTACAGCAACACCAATTCGTTCGCATTTAATCACTTTTTCAATACCCTTAGCCACTTTCTTGGCAACAACCATATATTCAGACATTAGAGAGTCTTCAATATCAAATATATAGTCAATCTCTTTTTTGGGTATAACTAAAGTGTGTCCCTTTTGAATAGGGAAAACGTCTAAAAAGGCGAGGAAGTAATCGTCTTCATAAACCTTGTAGGCCGGAATTTCACCGTTTACTATTTTAGTGAAAATAGAGCTCATTATCTTGAAATTTCTAAAATTTCAAATTTGATTTTCCCATTTGGGACTTGTACTTCAGCAACATCACCAACAACTTTACCTAGTAATCCTTTACCAATAGGAGATTCAACTGATATTTTTCCAGTTTTCAAATCAGCTTCTTTAGCAGAAACCAAAGTGTAGGTCATGGTAGCATTGTTTGCCGTATTCTTGATCTTAACCTTTGAGAGAATTAAAGCCTTTGAATTATCTAGTTGAGATTCATCAACAATTCTAGCATTGCTTATAATCTCTTTTAAGTTTGCGATTTTACCTTCAAGTAAACCTTGAGCCTCTTTGGCAGCATCATACTCAGCATTTTCAGATAAATCTCCTTTATCTCTTGCTTCAGCAATTTGAGCAGAAATTTTAGGTCTTTCAACAGATTCCATCTGCTTAAGTTCCTCTTTAAGCTTTGCCAAACCTTCTTCTGTATAGTAAGAAACCTTACTCATAATCATTCAAGTTTATCAATGTTCTTATAACATAAATCCCGTCTTTCATACAAAAGACGGGATTTGCAAAATTATGTTTTTTTAACTGATTACAGATTCACTCGTAACCCGATAGTATGAATACCACCTAATGCACTAGTTACTTGATATGCATAATCGATGTCAAGAGTACCACCATTTTGTGTTAATGGAACAGCTACTCCACCACCGAATGTAGGTCCCATTCTGATGTTTTTGTTGTCAGCATCATCCCAAAGACCGTTTTCATACATTAAACCAGCACGAAGCATAAACATTTCTTTGAATGCATATTCAGCACCCACGCTTACTTGATCTCTACCAAATGAATTTGAAAGGAAGCTACCTGAACCTGTTAAACGGTGCATAGATTTAATTTCCTTACCAGTTGAATCTGCTTGCTCATCAATGTAGTAATCATATGATACACCAATGGATAATGTAGAAGGCATTTCGAAGCCTTCAGACCTTACTTCAAGAGTAAATTCTTTACCATCTAGTGTTTCTTTAACAGACATTCCGTCACCGCCATATGACATTTTTGGACCAACATTTTTAAGTGCAATTCCAAATTTGATATTTTCTTTTTTACCTGCTACATATCTAACACCACCATCAAATGCGATACCTGTTGCATTAGCATTTGACATACCTTCAGTAACAACCTTTGCTGTTAAACCAGCATAAATTCTATCTGAAAAGGCTCTAGCGTAAGACACTCCTACAACAGCATATTGAGCTCTGTATGTTCCTGCGCCACCGTCTGGGTTTTCATATGTTGTTTGATCTATTTCGCCAAAGTCAAACATTTTAGCAGTTAAGCCAAGAACACCATTTTCACCTAGCTTTTGTGAAAGACCTAGGTTATTAATTCCTACACCAGATGTTGATAGGTATCTAGTATGAGTAAAAACAGCTTCTGTTTTTTTGGTAAAAGCCAAACCTGCAACATTACCGAATACAGATTCAATACCAATTGTGTTTGCGGTATTTGAAGAGGCAAGAGCAGAACTCTTAGCCCACGGATTAATTAACAATTGGCCTGCACCGTTGGCACCAATACGATCTTCATTTCCAGCCATTGCAACCGGACTTAAAAATAGCATGCCTAGAGTGCTTAATATCAAATTTTTATAAAGATGCTTCATAATTAAATCTTCTAAAATCAGGTTAGATAATTACACTTCTTAGAATGAATCTAAGTCAACTGGTCTCATAACTGCGAACCATTTAATAACACGTTCGCCTACACCAGGTACGTCCACATGAATTAAATATACACCACTTGCAATTGGAATACGCGTAAAGTTATTTAAGTCCCAATCTAAGTTTGTGCTAGAAGGATCATCTTTTCTGAATTCTCTAA
>CAJWSQ010000329.1 GCA_913045895.1 uncultured Flavobacteriales bacterium
AAGCACACTTGCTTTTTTCAACGATTCTTCGCCCGTAAACAACATTTTACCCAAGAATCCACGGATGTAAACTTCGTCAATATCATCGCCTTCAGCAAATTGGCGTAACCAATCTACCAAGTTCAAATTGGTTTCGAAGAACTCACTGTTGTCGTTCGGTAAGTATGCTGTTGTAATGGTTTGTCCAAATTCAACAGTTCCGCTTTCGATAGGAGCATTGCCCGAAATGGTTTCGAAGAATGCTGTGATAGCACGAGAATCTTTAGAGATTACCGCGATTTTATCGCCACGGTTAACGTTGATTTCTAAGTTCGAGAAAAGCTTTTCACCTTCAATCGTTTTCGTTAATCCTTCAACACGCAAGATTTGGTTACCTGCATCACGACTTTGTTCAAAGATGATAGCTGGATATTTACGCGTTGATGGCTCAATATCGTCTAAGTTGATTTTATCTAACAACTTCTTACGGCTGGTAGCTTGTTTCGATTTAGAAGCATTGGCACTGAATCGTTGAATGAATTCTTGCAATTCCTTTTTCTTCTCTTCAGCTTTTTTGTTTGCAGCAGCACGCTGGCGCAAAGCCAACTGACTAGATTCGTACCAGAATGTGTAGTTACCGGTGTACAACTTGATTTTACTGAAATCGATATCAGCAATGTTGGTACAAACCGTATCTAAGAAGTGACGGTCGTGAGATACAACAATCACTGTGTTTTTAAAGTCTAACAAGAAATCCTCTAACCAAGAAATGGTTTGTAAATCCAAGTCGTTGGTAGGCTCATCCAAAATCAACACATCTGGGTTACCAAATAAAGCCTGAGCCAATAATACACGTACTTTGTGCGCACCAGCTAAATCACCCATTAGTTTGTAATGATCTGATTCAGGAATTCCCAAACCGCTCAAAAGGGCAGCAGCATCTGGCTCAGCATTCCAGCCGTCCATTTCAGCAAATTCTGCCTCTAATTCAGAAGCGCGAATACCATCTTCGTCAGAGAAATCTTCTTTAGCGTAAATGGCATCTTTCTCTTGCATGATTTTCCACAACTTTTGGTGACCCATCATTACGGTGTGAATAACAGTATTCTCATCGTAATCGTTGTGATTTTGCTTGAGTACCGCCAAGCGTTTTCCTGGTTCTAAAGAAATACTTCCGGTGTTCGGCTCAATTTCGCCAGAAAGAATCTTCAAGAAAGTAGATTTTCCTGCTCCGTTGGCACCAATAACCCCGTAGCAGTTTCCTTCTGTGAATTTAACGTTAACCTCATCAAATAGAACGCGTTTGCCATATTGCAAGCGCACGTTTTGTACTGTAAGCATGCTTCTAAAAATTGAGCTGCAAAAGTAGGTGTTTCAACACGAATACGGGGCAATACATTGGTTTTATCTAACAATTGATTCACATTTCAGCTTTTGAATTGCGAATTGCTGCTAAAAATGTGAAATTTGGACTTTCAATTACAGGCATGCCAGCAAACAAATATGCACTCATACGTTACCGTGTTATCGATCGTTTGATTCGTAACAAATACAAAACATACCCAGGAGTTGAGGATCTTATTGAAGCTTGTTCAGACACCTTGGGCAAGGAGGTGAGTAAGTCAACTATTGAGAAGGATATTCATGCCATGAAAAACGATTCGGCATTGGGGTTTGAGGCGCCCATCAAATACAGCAAAGAATATCAGGGATATTATTACACCGATCCGGATTACAGCATAGAAGATATTCCACTGAATCCTGAAGAAATCAACGCCATTCAGATAGCTGCTAACACTTTGTATCAGTTTAAAGACATCGGGATTTTTAAGCAATACGATGCGGCCATTGAAAAGATTTTGAACAAGGTAAAGATGAGTCCTAAGGAAGGTGAATCGGTTGATCAATCCATTCAATTTGAGCAACAGGCCACTGTTCGCGGACAAGAATTTTTGGGAGAAATCTATCAAGCCATTAACCAGCATAAGCGTATTTATTTTGCTTACGAAACCTATCAGAATGGGGTTAGAAGTGATCGTCAATTGGATCCATATCTCTTAAAGGAGTACGCTAATAGATGGTATGTAATCGGTTATGATTTAGATCGTAAAGCGTATCGTGTATTTGGTTTAGAGCGCATGTTTAATGTGCAAGTTGGCCCAGATCATTTTGAGCGCAAAAAGTCATTCAAACCTGAGAACTACTTCAAACACAGCATCGGAATTACAGCCAATAATGAAGCTGAACCTGTAGAAGTGAAGTTGAAATGCAACGAGGTTTTGACCAAGTATTTGGAAAGTCAGCCGTTGCATCCATCGCAAAAAATTAAAGGTGAGAATGTCAGTTTGTATGTTTTACCGACTTACGAATTGCGCGAAAAGCTGTTGGGATATGGAAATCAGGTTGAAGTAATTGCTCCTGATTCGTTAAGAGATGAATTAAAGAACTTGCTTCGCGAAGCATTAGAAAACTATACGAAATGAAAGTATTGATCGTCAATGGTCCTAATTTGAATTTATTAGGAACCCGCGAACCTCAGATATATGGTAATCGAGCTTTTGAGAAGTATTTCAATATTTTA
>CAJWSQ010000330.1 GCA_913045895.1 uncultured Flavobacteriales bacterium
TGGTGAATCATAACGCGAGAGTGTTTCAACGCTGAACGTTTTTTCTCGTGTCCAGCAGCTAATAAAACAGCTCCCATTGATGCAGCTAAACCTGTACAAATGGTTGCAACATCTGGTTTAATAAACTGCATGGTGTCGTAAATACCTAAACCGGCATAAACAGAACCACCTGGAGAGTTGATGTATAGGTAAACATCTTTATTCGGGTCGCTAGATTGCATGAAAAGCAATTGAGCTTGAATAATATTAGCTACTTGATCATCAACTCCGGTTCCTAAAAAGATAATGCGATCCATCATCAATCTAGAGAAAACATCCATAGCTTGAACGTTCAATTGACGTTCTTCTAGAATGTATGGTGTCATTGAGGCTGTAACGTACTTGTGTACGTTAGAAGAAGTCATGCCGCGATCTTTTACGGCAAACTTTTCAAATTCTTTGTAATCGTTCATGGCTTAGTCAAACAAGCTTTTTAAGTTGTTCATAATCCCTTTTTTAGCGGGCTTACCTGTGGCTAATTTAACGAATTCATCAAAGCTTACTTCTTTATTTTTCAACTTTGCTGTTTCTTTTAGCACACCTAACAAGCGTTCGCCATAAAGGTTGTCATAGATATTTCTTACCTGCTCTTCGTTTTTCAACAATTCGCGGGCAGAGTTTTCTATAACGGAATCATCCATGTCTGGGATTCCATATTGCGCATATTGATTACGGATTGCGTTTTTAGCAAACTCAATAACTTCTTCTTGAGTAACTTGAACTTCGTGACTTTTAGTCAGTTTAGATTCGATCAATTGCCATCTGATTCCTTCAGCATATTGGTCGTATTCTTCTTCTAACTGCTCGTCAGAAATTGGATGTTCGTTAACTGCTTTCAACCACACTTTCAAGAAATCATCTGGTAAATCCAATTTTAATTTCTCGATGTAGTCTTCGCGGAACTGACGCATTAAGAAACGGTCAGAATCTTGAACAAACATTTTTTCAAGGTCTTCTTTTACACGAGCTCTGAAATCTTCTTCAGAGGTGATTGTTCCTTCACCATACATTTTATCAAAGAATTCCTGATCTAAATCTGCCGGATCCATTTGATAAACTTTGTCTACTACAAAAGCAAACTTGGTGTTGTTGTGAAGAATTTCGTGAACTGCATCGTGATCAACGCCTAACATTTTACCCATGTCATCGTGACCTTTGCTAACTGCTTCAGGACTCAATTCGAAAGAATCACCTGGTTTTTTACCAACCAATGATTTTTTCAATTTTTCGTCTTCAATGAATTCCAATGAAACAGTAGATTGACTTTCAATACCGCCTTCTTTTGGATTTCCTTCTTCGTCTAACTCAACGAATTTTCCGCTAAGCATATCGTTTTCTGATGCTTTGTCAGCTTCAGAAACTTTACCATAGCGTCTGCGAAGATCCATCGTGTATTTATCGATAAGCTCATCGTCTACATTAATCACGTGATAAGTGTACTTGTCTTTATCTGTGATTTTTGCTTCAAATTCTGGAGCAATACCAATGTCATATCTAAATGTAACCTCTTTAGGTTGGTTGATGTCTAATTGAATAGAGTCATCTGCTTTTGGAACTGGATTTCCTAAGATAGAAATCTTGTTCTCATTGATGTATGAATTGAGTTGATCAAGCAACATTCTGTTTATTTCTTCTGCTAAAACAGAGTTTCCATACATTTTCTTAACCATACCCATAGGAACCATTCCTGGACGGAAACCAGGCATGTTCGCTTTTTTACGATAATCTTTAAGAACCGTATTTACTTTTTCCTGGTAATCAGCTGGAACAACTTCTATAGAGATAACCCCTGTTAGGTTATCAGAAATTTCATGCGTAACTTTCATGTTGCAAATTCTTTAGTCTCAAAAAAATAGGGCTGCAAAAGTAGGCTATTTTAATGTGAATCAAAGGATGTATTTGACACAAAATGGAAAGTTATCCGTAGGTTAAGAATATAAAACATATATAAAATAACATATATATCTGTATTATTGCAACATGACCGATCAAGAAGAACTTTATGAACTTATAGATGCTAAGTTCCCAACTCTTTATGAAAGAGAATTAAAAGATGAGCTTTCAGAAATTGGAAAACATCGTGAATTACCTGCCGGAACATCGTTGATTGATGTGGGGCAATACATCAAAACCATTCCTCTGGTAATTAGTGGTAAAATCAAAATATTTCGCGAAGACGAAGAGGGCAACGAGTTGTTTTTATACTACTTATATCCAGGTGATGCTTGTGCCATTTCATTGGTTTGTACAATTACAAGCCCTTGCAGGTGGTATTTTCCACGGCGCTTCCCTGCCTCAATGCACACTATGAAGCGCAGGACTTTGCCATTCAAGATGCGTATCCCTTGGCTGGCGCCTGCTTGCAGGGCGCCGTTGACTGCGTGTAGCAATGTGTTGACATTCTGAAGCTGCTCTGCATGAGGCAGTACGACGTTGAAGCGACTAGAGGAGGGCGTGATAGTGATACTGATTCCAACCTCGTGCTCAAGTCCCGGCTCTGAAGATGGCATATTTGTGA
>CAJWSQ010000331.1 GCA_913045895.1 uncultured Flavobacteriales bacterium
TCGATATTGGTTTATGGCTTAGCGGAGGGATAGATTCTTCATTAATCGCAGCTATAGCCAGTAAAGAATTTAATATTAAGTTAAATACATTTACCGTAAAGTTTCCAAAAGAACTAAGCTATAATAATGAATATAAAATTGCGGAAAATGTAGCTAAAATATTTAATCATCCCATCACTTATTTAGATATTGATTATCAAATAGATAATGATCTTATTGAAAATGTTATTACAAAACAAGAGAATTTAATTGCTAATCCATCTGCTATTTTACATGAACTATTATGTGAAAAAACCAGTTCATATAGTGCCAAGGTTATTTTGAATGGACTAGGAGGTGACGAATTTTTTGGAGGCTATAATAGATATAAGGCTTTTTCTTTTCATTATAATTTAAAAAAATTAAAATATGTTAAAAAATATTTATCTTTTTTCTTGAACAAAATTAGTAAATCTAGAAATAGCCCTGTTGGAAATTTAAATAGATCATTATTAAAACTATTAGATTCTTATAATGATAATGAGACTTTTTTCTATGATAATATAATCTCATATAAATCTGATAGAAGTATTAGAAAATTTGATATCCAAATTAAATTATTTGAATTTGTACTTCAACAGTAAATCTATTCCTCCTTGAAGCCGACCAAGATCGATTAATCAAAGTTCACCTTTGCCTCAAATCTACCCATTGGAGATTCTGTAGGCAGCCATCTGAGAAAGAACATCGTCGTTATTATTGCCAAATATCTTGAGGTTTCTGTTGTGCTTGAATGCTTCGATAATATCCAACTTCTTGTTGAGATGCTCGTACTTTCTTCTTGATTGCATGACTTGAGATATGCTCTTCTCTCCCTCACCGATAGTGGAAATGATCTCGGCCTTGATATCAGCGATCTCGCGCATCTTGGCAGCAATCTGTTTCTGGCTCTCGTTCTTTGCTCTGACAGCAATGAGCTGTGCTTCGCATTGTCCAGCCACTTGCTCTTTGGCCTTGGTGACGAGGGTCTCACCTCTGATTTCCTCAACCTTAAGCTTGGCATCTGCCTCAATCTGTGCTCGCTCCGCCTGAGCAGTTGCATTGATCTCAGCTACAGACTTGGCTGCTCTGGCTCTGACCAATTCAAGCTCTCTTGATTTGTGAGTCAGTTTCTTGGCAAAGTCCTCATTGACATTATCTCTTTCCTCGTACTTCTGTTGTTTGAGCAGTTCGAGTGCCTCAGCATCATCAATGAGTTTCATATCGTAGTTGTACTTTTCTTTCTCCATCTCGTTCAAAGATCCGAACTGAGCCTTCATATCAAGTGGAGTCTTGATCTCATCAGGAAGGAGCACCTCGGTGATGATGATATCAGTGAACTCCAGTCCCTTTGAAGCAAACATGTCGTTCAAGAATTGTTTCATTTCTTGGGTGTTGGTCTTTCCTTTGATTTGATAGACTTCTAAGTGAGTTTTACCTCTGATGAGTACACGCACTCTTTCAGTAAGGGCGGCCTCTAGTTACTCATTGAGCTGATTGATACTGATTCTGTAGACGAAGTTCTTAATTTTTTCTTCTTCTGGAATGCATTTGAAAATGACAGCAATGTCCAAGGCAACGAAGATGTTGTCATAGGTTGGGCAAGCTCTGACTGGGAACTTGTAAATGATATCTTATTTAGTAACAAGAAATTGAATCGAATACGTCAAACGCATTCCAATAGCATCTTAATTGTAGGTGCCCAACATGACAAAATGGTACGATTACAGGGATCGTATGAATTGAAAGAAATGTTAGATCCATTTGAATGTTTAGTATTAGACAGTGGCCATGCCGTGAACGTGCAATGTAACAATGAAGTGAATGCAGCGATTGAAAGATTGTTTGAAAAGGTTCAAAAAGAAAACAAAGTGGAGATGAAAGTAAAATCTAAACTGTGACCAAAGAACATTATACTTGTGCATGTACTCGTGTAAGCAATTCTTTTCTACAGAGATCTCTACCAAAACAATACAACGTACCCTGACTCGTGTGTTACAACTTACAAGTTACAAAATAATACACACAAACTTTACAAGAGTAGCTAACACGTAGGACACCGATTGTGAGGTCAAAACAAAACATCTTTAAAATTTATTTCATTTCCTTTTAAAACTCTTTATTATAATTACAATCTATAAAAATTTTAAGCCAATGCAGCAATGACAGCGGCGGCACAGGCTGGTGCACTTCCTGGATTTTGTGCTGTAATTAAATTCCCACTGACTTTAACGTGAGGTGCCCAATCTGGACCACCTACAAAAGTAGCACCTTGTTCCGTAAAGACTTGTTCCATGGATTTAGCATTGCCCATCACCCAATCCCAAGCACCCGCTGCTTTTTCTTCGGCATCCGTAAAAGCAGTCACTTCTAATCCAGCTACTAATGGAGTACCATCTGGTTTGGTGCAATCGATTAAACCATATGGTCCATGGCAATCTAAAGCGACGCAGGAGCAGTGTAGTTGTAATAGAAAGAGAATAAGTTTAAAACAGTTAGTCATACTGTTTGGATTTGTTGGTA
>CAJWSQ010000332.1 GCA_913045895.1 uncultured Flavobacteriales bacterium
TCTCCTGAAATTGCATCTGTTGGTATGACTGAAGCTCAAGCAAAAGAAGCAGGTTACGAAATTAAAGTGGGTAAATTCCCATTCTCTGCGTCTGGTAAAGCAAGTGCTGCTAACCACAACGAAGGTTTCGTAAAATTGATCTTTGATGCGAAATATGGTGAGTTATTAGGTGGACACATGATTGGTTACAACGTAACTGAAATGGTTGCCGACTTAGTTTCTATCCGTAAATTAGAAACAACAGGACATGAAATCATCACAACTGTTTATCCTCACCCAACAATGAGTGAAGCGATTATGGAAGCAGCTGCTGATGCTTACGATGAGTGTGTTCACATTTAATCGTTACAATATATTTTGACGAAAGGCTGTCTCGAAAGAGATGGCCTTTTTTTTATGCCTAAAATCCTACAGCAGCAATCAAAGCCACAAAGAACAAGATTTGAAAAGCAAAAACTGCTGTTCCGTGTAACAACCCTTTTTTACTGATTTTCAACAATGGCTTTATTCTAATATTTGCCCCAATGGCTGCCATTGCGATAGTCAAAAGATAATCGCCAAATTTGGATAGTGAATTAAAATAGGATTGCTCAATTGGTACAAATTGAGCCAATAGAAAAGCCGCAATAAAAAGCAAAATGAATACTGGAAATTTCATTTTCTCCTGTGCTGTTTCTTTCTTAGATCGTTGTAAGAAAAATACAACCAACAAAAGCGGAATCATTAAAAAGATGCGCATCATCTTTACAACAGTGGCCCACTCTCCTATTTCTTCACCAGCTGTATATGAAGCAGCAACAACATGACCCAGTGATTGTAAAATTCCACCGATAAAAACAGATGACTCAATGGTAGAATAATCCATTGCAGAAACAAAAATTGGGAAGGCAATCAAACCTACAACTCCCAATAAATTAATAACCGCTAAGGATAGTCCTGTTTCTTCATCGCTACCTTTTACAATAGGAGAAATAGCAGCAATAGCACTCGATCCGCAAATGGCACTTCCAGCACCAACTAACAAACTCAATCGTTCAGCAACACCCATCCACTTCCCTATCACATACGAAAATCCCAAAACCAAAATCACAGATAACACAATCCAGCCCATGGTAGAAAACCCCAGTTGATTTAGTTGGCTGGTTTGAAATCCAAATCCCATAAAAACAATAGCCGTTTCAAGAATTTTCTTCTCAGAAAACTTTAACCCTGGTGTAAACTGAATGTCTTTTAAAATCGTATTCCCTGCTATTACACCAATAATTAAAGCAATAAGAACGCTGCCCATAAATGGGAGCCACTCAGCCATAACCACACCCAACAATGCAATTGCAATGGATGTTACTAAACCCGGTAATAATGCTTGAAACTCGTACTTATTCAACGTATTGAATTTTAAAGAATCGGCAAGCTACTCAATCTCTTCATCTTAAATGCCATTCCCTCTGACTTTAAACAGTAATTAACGTTCCTAAAAATGGAAGTTGAATCCATTACAATCTGTTTGTAAGATTCCCTATTTTTGCCGGCCACAAACCGAAACAGAATTAAAATACACACAATATGGGAAGGGCGTTTGAATACCGTAGAGCAGCCAAAGAGAAGCGTTGGGACAAGATGTCGAAATTATTTCCGAAACTGGCTAAAGCCATTACTATGGCAGCCAAAGAAGGTGGCCCTGATCCCGATATGAATGCAACTTTGCGTACTGCCATTCAAAATGCGAAGTCGCAAAACATGCCAAAAGACAACATCGAGAACGCGATTAAACGCGCTTCTGGTAAAGATGCTGAAAACTACACAGAGGTTACTTTTGAAGGAAAAGGCCCACACGGAGTTTTGGTATTTGTTGAGTGTGCTACTGATAACAACACACGTACTGTTGCCAACGTAAAGTCTTATTTCAATAAAGCTGGTGGTTCATTGGTTCCTAATGGTTCATTAGAGTTTATGTTCGATCGCAAAGCGGTTATTGAAATCCCTGCTGAACAAGTAGGCGATTTAGAAGAATTTCAGCTTGAAATGATTGATGCTGGCTTAGAAGAAGTAGAAGAAAACGAAGGAACAGTATACGTTTACGGAGATTACACCAACTTCGGTACATTGCAAACAGCATTAGAAGAATTGAAAATTGAAGCTGGTAAATCTGGCTTACAACGTATTTCTAATTCACCAGCTGATTTTACAGATGAGCAATTGGAAGACATAGAAAAGATGTTAGACAAATTAGAAGATGATGACGATGTACAAGCGGTTTACACCAACATTGCTTAATCGTTTCAACTCGATATTTTTAAAAGGTCTCTTTCAGAGGCCTTTTTTTATGCCTAAACTTTTCACAGTAAACGGAAACCTGTTTAAAACATCTTTTGGATCAATCTAAAAATCCACCAATGAAAACCTACATTTGAATTTCAAAATCAAGCAATTTCTATGGAAATCATTCAAGAACCCCTACCCGGTTTAAAAGTGTTAAAGCCAACAATCTTTGGAGATCATCGTGGATATTTCTACGAATCAT
>CAJWSQ010000333.1 GCA_913045895.1 uncultured Flavobacteriales bacterium
TTTCAAAAGCTATCTTGAAATATGCTGATACGCACGGCATCGATATGATTGTTATGGGTACTGATGGTACTGTAAATGGTGCTCCAAGAAGGACATCAAAAGCAGCAGAAATTACTCGTGCATCATCTATTCCGGTTCTTTCATTAAAATGCGATAGAAGCCACATGAGCTTAAACAACATTTTATTGATTACCGATTTAAAAGAACCAAGAACGCACCACATGGATTTGGTTAAGAACCTCCAAAAAGCTTTTGGAGCTACCATTCATTTGGGATGTGTTATTACACCTAAAAGTTTCTTAACTACTCAAGAGTTGGAGTCTAGAACCCAAAAATTCATTGAAAACAATGGATTAGAAAATGTGGAAACACATGTTCATCTAGATAACAACATGGAAAATGGGGTTTTGCATTTGAGTAACAAATTGCACATCGACCTTATTACCATAGGAACTGAAGAAAAAACGGGATTAAAATATCTGTTTGCCGATAAGTCGGTAGAGGATATCGTAAACCATTTATTCAAGCCTGTTATTACCTATCGAATTTAATCGCAGTTAAACTGCGTTAAAATCAAATCAATCAATATGTTAGAATTAATTCAACAACCATGGCCATGGTATGTTATAGGCCCTCTTATTGCATTAACTATGTATTTGCTGATTTATTTCGGTAAAGAATTTGGTGTTTCGGCATCACTTAGAGCTGGTTGTAGTGTATTAGGAGCAGGTAAGTCGGTAAAGTTTTTCGACTTCGATTGGAAGGCACAATCTTGGAACTTTGTTTTTGTTTTCGGAACCATGTTAGGCGGCTTAATCAGCATGTTGTTTTTAGAGGCTGATCAAACGGTAGATCTAGCCGATTCAACAGTTGCCGCACTTGAAGGAATGGGTTTTGAAAATGTGGGTGAAACCTTTGAGCCAAGCCAAATATTCAGCCAAGATTTCTTCGGCTGGAAAACCATGTTATACTTATTTGTTGGCGGAACTTTAATTGGATTTGGAGCTCGATATGCTGGTGGCTGTACTTCTGGTCATGCTATTAGTGGTTTGAGTAACCTTCAAATTCCATCATTAATTGCAGTAATTGGGTTTTTTATCGGTGGATTGGTAATGGTATATTTTATCATGCCTCACATTTTACCCTTTTAAGAAAAGCAGAAATGCGCAATTGGCTATTCATAATTTTGGTATTTACATCGGGTAACCTGTTGGCTCAAGATCATCACGAGGAGTTGGAGCATCGCACGCATCATGTTGATGTAGAAAATCTCAAAGATTTTTTGGGTAAAGGCGAAGCTCACGGATTTGTGAGGTACAGTTTTATGTCTACCTGGCATCCTCGTTTTAATCACGACTATTTTGCGAATGCCCTTGGTGGTAATTTGGGTTATTACACGCCCAGCTACAAAGGGTTTAGCTTTGGTATCTCGGGGTTGTTTGTACATAATATTTACAGCACACCAGTTGAGGTAACTGAAGAATCGCATGAATCGGCTGAGAGATGGTACGGCCGATTATCGCCCTATGAATTGCAATTGTTTGATATCAATCATCCTGAAAAGAAAGATGATCTCGACAGGTTAGAGGAGTTATTCTTGTTGTATCAGCACAAAAACATGGCTTTTAAAATTGGGAAAATGGATGTTGAATCTCCGTTGATCAACAGAACCGATACCCGCATGAAACCTTATGTGGTTCGTGGAGCTTTGTTTCAAACCGATTTCAAAAAGTATAATAGCAAACTAACTGTAAGTTGGTTCGATAAAGCCTCGCCTCGCTCAACAACGCATTGGTTTTACATGAACGATGCGGTTGGCATTTATTGGCAGGGTTACACAACCGATGGAGAAGCGTATCATTATGCAGGGGAGTTGCAAACAGCCGGTATAGGAATGGCTGGTTACGAAGCAACTATCAAAGCATTTGACATTTCTGTTTGGGATTATTATTTCGAGAATATTTCAAACACTGTTTTTGTTGAGGTTGAGCGAGAAGTGGAGTTAGAAAAACCACATCATGAATTGCAATTTGGGGTTCAATATGTACACCAAGATGCGGTGAATCGTGGTGGGAATTCTGAAAAGATTCATTCTTACATGGATGCAGGCGAATCTTCAAATGTGTTGAGCGGAAAAGCAGGTGTGAAAACAGAACACTGGCTGTTTTCAGGAAATTATTCTTGGATTACTGCAGATGGACGATTCTTGTTTCCGCAAGAGTTGGGTAGAGAAAATTTCTACACATCAATGCCAAGAGCCAGACTCGAAGGATTGGGCAAAACACACTCAGCAGTTTTAAAAGCCGAGTGGAAACCCACATTCGCTAAGCACATGACATCAACCATGATGGCCGGAAGAAACTGGCTGCCAGCTTGGGATGATTATCAATTCAACAAATACCAAAAGCAATCGTATGATCATGTTGCTTTAGATTTTAAATACCAGTTTATTGGCTTTTTAGAAGGCTTAACAGTAGATCTGTTTTACGTGTATCAAGATACACAGTGGTTAAAC
>CAJWSQ010000334.1 GCA_913045895.1 uncultured Flavobacteriales bacterium
ACGGAATTTTAAGAAACAAAATCAACCAGTTAGATTTAGATTGGGATGTAGATTCTGCCGGAACAAGTAGCTTCCATGTAGGAGAAGCCCCAGACAACAGAGCTCAAGCTACAATGCTTGAAAAAGGAATTGATATTTCTGATCTTAAAGCACGAAGTTTCAGTCCAAATGATTTTAATGCATTTGATGAAATTTACGTGATGGATGAAAGCAATTACAGAGACGTTTTAAATCAAACCAACTCTGATGAGCAAAAAGAGAAAGTCAAACTCTTTCTAACCTTATCCAACCAAAATGTAAAAGAAGTTCCTGACCCATATTACGGTGGAGATTCAGGCTTTGAACATGTATACAACCTACTAAGCAATGCAACCGAAGCATTAATTAGCAAAAAATGAAACTAGGAAAACTCTATTTAATCCCTTCACTATTAGGGCCAACTGAACCTGCTAAAAGTTTACCAACTTACGTTCTTGAAGTATGTAACGAGATAGACTTTTTTGTAGTTGAAAAAGCAAAATCAGCTAGACGGTATTTGAGATCTATTGGTTTCACCAAAGATTTTGATCAGTTGGGATTTGTAGAGTTGAACAAGCGAACTACGTGGGACGATAAGCTCGCATTTATCCAAGAAGCTGTAAAAGGAAAAAACATCGGAGTAATTTCTGAAGCTGGATGCCCAGGTGTTGCTGACCCTGGAGCAGACATGGTTAAACTTGCCCATGAATTTGGTATTGAAGTTGAACCACTGGTTGGCCCTTCTTCCCTACTTCTTGCGCTTATGGGAAGTGGTTTAAATGGTCAATCATTTGCCTTTATTGGATATTTACCCAGAGAAAGTAAAGAAAGATCAAAGCAAATTCAACATTATGAAAGGTTGAGTAAACAACTGAATCAAACACAGCTGTTTATTGAAACGCCATACAGAAATCACGCTTTATTAGAAGATATTCTTAAAACGTGTAGACCTGATACATTGCTGAACATTTCGGCTAACCTGACTTTACCCGATGCTTATCAGGTTACTAAAACTATTGAAGACTGGAAAAGCACTAAAGTAAAGCTTGACAAAAAGCCAACTGTTTTTTGTTTGCTTAGCGCTTAATATCAACCAATTCAATATTGAACATCAAATCAGTTTTAGGTGGAATTGTTGCATTTCCTGCTTCTCCGTATGCAAGGAAGAAAGGTATTTTAACTGTAACTCGTTCACCAACCTTCAACATTGGAAGTAATTGATCCCAGCCCAAGATAACCTGACCTTGTCCAACTTGAAATTGAATGGGCTCACCTCTATCAAAGCTGCTATCGAATTTTCTACCATCTTCGTAAAAACCATGGTAATGTACTTTTACGTAATCTCCATTTTTAGGCTTCTCGCCTTTTCCTGGTGAAACCCTATATATTTCTAAGCCATTCGCTTTTAGTTCTGGCTTAATACCTGTTGTGTCAAAATATGGAACGGCCTCTTTTACTCCAAGTATAGACACATCAAATAACAAGTCAGTCTTTGGAGGGATTTCACCTATTACAGTATCTCCATATGCTAACTCGTAGGGAACGAACAACTGGAATACAGAACCAACACGATGTTCTAGCATTGTTTTCTCTAATCCTTCCACTAACTGACCATCACCAATTTGAACCTGAGCTGGATATCTAGATTCGTAACTGTCAACCAATAGTCGTCTCTTAGGAAGTCGCCATCCTTTATAATGAAAGATGGTTACCACATCACCGGTGATTTTTTCGCCTTTACCTTCTCTTTCAACACGAATCAATCTACCATCACCTAAGTCAGTGAAATCAGCATATTCATCGTTTTTCTCAATAATAACCCCTCCGTTTTTACCAACTCTATCGGTATTTTTAGGATCATCATTACATCCAAACGCTGATAAAACAAGAACAAATAAGATTCCTTTAGATAACTTCATGTTGAATTGAATTCAATTTTACTTTATAAATTACTGTGGTGTTTGGTGGAACAGTTCCATCGGTTGATCCTCTAGTGTTAAATGCTAAATGTGCTGGTAAAATGAAAAGCGCTTCACTTCCCTCGCACATCTGTCTAACACCAATATCAAACCCAAGTAAAACTTGTCCTGATTCACCAACGGTATATTCAAACGAATGATCACGATCAAAGGTTGAGTCAAACTTTTCACCATTCACAAAAAAGGCTTCGTAATCAACAACTACTTTGTCGTTTTTAACCGGATGAATTTTATTGCCTTCTTTTAAAAGGATGTAAAACATGTCACCAACACTGATGACATCTTTAGCTTCGTATTGTTTAATGAACTGATAAATCGGTTGAGTTTCTGACGGAAAAACATCCGTCAGACCTTTATACTTTTTGTTTAACTGATAATCCTCAAACCGCAAACAATCAATCACTTTCACGTCTAGAAAGTAATGCTTTTGCGTTAAATCAATATTTATGAAATAGGATTCAACTTGTGATTTATCAATGTAAAAAGTGGCACTATCGCCAACCACTAAATAGGA
>CAJWSQ010000335.1 GCA_913045895.1 uncultured Flavobacteriales bacterium
CTTGATCAACCAACTACTATCACACTTTATTATCTTTATAGAAGGATTGGTGCAGATAGTACACCTTCAAGAAATCTTTTACTTATAGATGGTTCTGCCAACCTGATAGAAGGTGCCACTGCCACTATGAAAACTCTTATAGGAAACTGGATACGTTACGATACTGCTAATACTAGTGGTCAAAAAATTCTATATACAATGGCAACATCTGGTGGTAACACAAGAGGTTCCGGTATAGTTGATACTAGATTGAATGGTTCTGGTAATTATCAAACGCTTCAATCATATGGTACTGCTTATCGCTCACAGGAATTTCCAAATGGTTCAGCTGCAACAATAGCGACTTATGCTCTTAGGATTGCTAAAGGTGGTTAAAACTTACGCATATATAGAGAGTAGGAGATATTAATGTCATATTTATGGTCAGATAAAATTACAGATTATTATTACAGTAATCCAGAACTAAATACTGTTGCAGTTTTGTGGACAAGCCCAGATGATGATCTTGTTCGAGAACACTATATTATGGTAGATGACGAAGACGAGCAGTGGAGGGATTTTATAAAAGTAGTTTCTTATGAGGATATAGATAAGCGTACTCAGGTTCGTCATGAAGATTTTCGTGAGCAGTTTAGAGTAGCATTTCGGGATTATGCGGCAAATCATGAAGATGATTTTACTACCGATAATAACAAATCTTTTGAAAATGTTATTTTTAACTTTCTTACAGTGTATGACAAGGAAGACCCAGAACAAAAAGAACAAATATTTAAGCTTAAACTCAAAATTTTTGAGCAAGATATTGTTAAGAATGCAAAGAAGGATGATAAGTTTAAAAACGCAAAAACTTTCATTCGTAAAGCAAAAACTCCTATGGAAGTTCTATTAGGATATATGGTATTTTCAAATAATGCTGAACTTAAATTGGATAAGAAGAAAAAAAATGAAGTTGAGGGGGTATATATACCTCTAAAATAATGATTAATAATATATTATGTATGAAGTGGGGTGATAAATATGATGACTCCTATGTCGAAAAACTAAAGGAGCAGTGCGAAGCAAACTGCTCTGTCCCCTTTAAGTTCTGGTGTTTTACTGATAAACCAGAAAAAGACTGGCACATTCCAATTCCAACTACATTAGATGAGTTCTATGATGAGAAACGTGGTTTCTTCTGGGCTTATCGTAAGTGTTATATGTTTAGTCATGGACAAATACCCAACAACAATTCACATTTTCCTGATAATTCCAAATTTCTTTTCCTTGATCTTGATGTTATTATTCATCAAGACCTAAAGTATTTCTTTGAATTGCCTAACGACAAGCCATGGATTGTTCGTGGATGGTGGAATGATATTATTACAGTCAAGAGAAACTTCGCAAAGTATAAATCTACTCCACTAAACTCATCAGTTATTCTGTGGAAAAAGGGACAGATGATGCCAGTGTGGGAACATGTTAAAAAACACAATGAACTAATTTTCTTTACATATGCAAGTTTGGATAATTATTTTGCACACCACTGGTACGATCCTTGGAATGAAGATGATGGTTTTCTGCAAGGATTTCCTCAAGGAGATATCTATTCATGGTACAAAGGAAATGTGTTTCCTGATGATATGGAACTAAAAAAACTAAGATTGGGTCATAAAATTTGTCTATTCAATAATAGTAAAGAATCTAATGATGTTGAGGAATTAAAATCGTTATGGTAGATCATATAAAATTTACAACTGAGATTGCTGAAGATTGGAAGTCTGTTCTTTCTCTATTGCATCACGATGAATATAATCACTGTATCAAAAGAATACGAGATGCATCATCAACTTCTCAATTGCAGAGTAAGCTATGGTTAGTTTCAGAAATTGTAAATCTTAATATAGATGTTGAGAAGGTAGCCCTTCTTGCTGGTTGGTATGCAAACTTCATTACACCCCTTTTGATTGATGAACTTGGAGTAAAATATATACTTAATCTAGATAGTGATCCTGATGTTAAAACTATTAGCTATAAATTTAATAAGAGATACAAAATTGATCATGATCAGATTGAGAATCAAGATATGAATCATATCATACGCAATCTAAGAGAAGTATTTGACGTTGCCTGTCTCTACAGATGTGAGATACATAATGTGATGTTTGAACCTATAAAAAATTATGGTGATTTTGATTTAGTTATTAACACATCATGCGAACATATGTTTCCTATGTCAAGGTTTCGTAAACTAAACAAGTCAAAAAATTATATCTATGTTTTACAATCATCAAATGATAGACAATATGATGATCATATTAATTGTGTAGATAGTGCTGATGAATTAGCAGATCAAGCTGATATTGTTGATGTAATATATAGTGGTGAAATGAAATTATCTAACGGTATGACAAGATACATGGTGATTGGAAGATGACACCTATAGAATGGTGTAGAAAAAATGACGTCTGGTATCTAAAAATGGACTTAGAAATACCAGAGGTTATTATTAAAGAG
>CAJWSQ010000336.1 GCA_913045895.1 uncultured Flavobacteriales bacterium
TGTGAATGTTTCAAACGAAGAAGTAGCCGTACAGGTATATGATATTCAAGGAAAACAAGTGATGACAAGAAATTACGGAGTAGTATCTGGAAATCAAAAAGAAAACTTGAACATCGAGAATGTATCAGCAGGTATCTACTTTATGAATGTTCAAATTGGTGAAGAAATACAAGTGTTAAAGCTAATTGTTGAGTAAGAAATAACTTAACAATCTGATTATTTAAGGGGGCTCAATGGAGCCCCCTTTTTTTATGTCATAAGACTATGTTAAATTTAAATTAATTAGAAAGAATTAAATTTTTATACAGGTGTGTTGTTGATTTAATCTTTTGAGTATTTTTAGTGTGTTAAATCGCTATTAATAAATACTTAAAATTTTAACTATGAGAAAGTTATACTCGTCCTTTTTTATGATGCTCTTGGGGCTCATATTTTTTCCATTGGTTTCAATGGCTCAATATTGTACACCTACTTTTAGTAGTGGTTGTATTTACGGTGATCAAATTGAAAATGTATACACAACTGGTGGAATAACCAATATTTCAAACCTAAATTCAGGTTGTAATGGTTACGCATATATAACCAATCAAACAGTAACAGTAAACACTTCTACTTCATTTGATATTACACTTCAAGCTGGATCAGCTTACAGCCAAGGATTTGGTGTATGGGTAGATTGGAATGATGATGGTGATTTCACCGATTTAAATGAAGATGTATATTTTTCTCCAACATATGCAACTACACCATTTACTGGGACTATATCTGTTCCTGCCAATGCTATGCCAGGCCAATTGAGAATGCGTGTATTGTGTTCTTATGTCTCAGTTCCAACTGGACCATGTAACTCGTATTCTTATGGTGAATATGAAGAGTACATTGTAACTGTGCTTCCTCCTGCAGCTAATGATGCGGGGATTGCTTCTATAGATACACCTAATGTGCCTTCATGTACAGTTCCTACATCATTGTGGGTGTCTTTATCTAACATGGGTACAGATTCTTTAACATCTGCAACTGTAAATTGGTCAGTTAATGGAGTGAATCAATCAGCAGTTAGCTGGACAGGAAATATTGCTCCTTATACTGTTGATTCGGTATCAACTTTTGTAGGCAACTACCCATTTGTTCCTGGTGATGATATTGTTGTGTGGACAACTTGGCCAAACAATGTGCCAGACAGTTTAAACTCAAATGATACAATTGCATATACAGTAATGCCAGCTTCCTTAAATGGTAACTATACTATAGATCCATTAGGTTCAGGTTCAAATAACTTTACTGATTTTACTTCGGCATTAACCCAATTAAATGGTGCAGGTGTTTGTGGCTCAGTAGTATTTGATGTAGCAGATGGTATATACAATGAACAATTGGTTTTTAATCAAATCCCAGGCGCTTCATCTGTTAATACGATAACGTTTAAATCAGCATCTGGAGACTCTTCTTTATGTAAAGTTCAATTTGACCCAACTAGTAGCTCTGATCCTGGTGTCGTATATTTACAATCAGGAAGTTCATTCTTAAAATTTGAAGATTTAACTTTTGAAAACACGGCTACATCTTCAACTTATGGTTCAGTGGTATATTTTGATGGTGATGTGGAAGCTGATGAGTTTGAATCATGTAGAATTATTGCCTCTGGTACATCTTCAGGAAGCTACCCTGTATATAAATACAACACAAAAGCTGTAGATTGTAAATTCACGAATAATACTCTATTAAATGGATATTATGGTTTTTACTGGAGAGGTATTAGTACATCTGACCCAGATGTAAACACGGTTTTCAAAGGCAATGAGGTTTTTAATCCTTATTATTATGGAGCATATTTCTATAATCAAGAAGATGTTGAAATTGATGGCAACGAAGTAACTTCAAATTCTTCAATTACATATGGGTATGGAATATACCTATATTATTCTGAGGGTGATGTTAAGGTAACGAATAACCATGTATATCAACAGCCTAATTCGAACTTCCCTAGATATGGGATTTACATTTATAGCTTAAATGGAACGCCATCTAATTACGCTTTAATCCAAGGTAACGCTGTAAGTTTACCAGGTTTGTCATACTACGGGATGTATATGTCAAGTGTATATTTTGCTGAGATCAAGAATAACAGTGCACTTAGTAATTATACTGCAAGCTATTATTACACAATGTATATCTCTGGGGGGTATAACACGCTCTACAATAATGCATTAAATGCTGCTGGTTCAAACTACGCATTATATGTTTCTTCAGGTGTTACAGAGTCAGATAACAATGCTTTTTTAGGTAATTCGAGTTATGTTTATTTTGGAGGTGCTCATTCTAATTTAGCATCTCTACAAGCAAGTACAGGTATGGATATGAACTCAGTAGAGTTGAGTGGAGCAATGTTTACAGATACAGCAAGTCTATTAGTATGTAATGATACATTAGATGGAGCAGGTGTAGCAAATCCATCATATTTAGCAGATTATGAAGGTGA
>CAJWSQ010000337.1 GCA_913045895.1 uncultured Flavobacteriales bacterium
CTATGGGTGCCGAAATTTATGTGTGCCCAACAAATGTTGCTCCTGAACATCCTGATTCTTACTACTCAGTTGCATCTCGCTTAAACAAAGAAATTCCAAATTCATTTTATCCATATCAATACGATAACCTATCCAATCGTCAGGCTCATTATGAATCTACTGGCCCTGAAATTTGGGAACAAACAGAAGGTAAAATCACTCACTTTGTGGTAGGTGTTGGAACAGGTGGTACTGTTTCTGGTGTTGCTCAGTTTCTGAAGGAGAAAAATCCAAATATTAAGATTTGGGGTGTTGACACCTATGGTTCTGTTTTCAAAAAATACCATGAAACTGGTGAATTTGATGAGAACGAAATCTATTCATACATCACCGAAGGAATTGGTGAGGACATTCTTCCTAAGAATGTAGATTTCGATTTGATCGATCATTTCGAAAAAGTAACCGATAAAGACGGTGCTGTTACAGCTAGAGAATTGGCGAAAAAAGAAGGTCTATTCTTGGGATATTCTGCTGGATCAGCTTTTCAAGGTATTCGTCAGTTAAAAGATGAACTAACTGAAGATGATGTTGTAGTTGTTCTTTTCCACGATCATGGAAGTAGATACGTAGGAAAAATCTTTAACGATGACTGGATGCGTGACCGTGGTTTCTTAGAAGAAGATGAACAAACAGCTGAAGATATTTTACGCTCTCGCATGAATGCTGAACTTATTTCAGTGAAAACTGAAGAGTTAGTTCAACATGCTATTGATAAAATGAGAGCTAATAACATCTCTCAACTTCCTGTTTTAAAAGATGGAGAACCTGTTGGATCTATTGACGATTCGTATTTATTCCAACAACTAATTGAAGATCCAGACATCAAAGACAAAGTGATCGCAGATGTCATGAAAGATCCGTTTCCAGTTGTTGATCCTAAATCTAGAGTTAAAGATTTAGCTAAGATGATTAACAAAGAAAACAGTGCTGTTTTAACCAATATCCACGGAAAGTGGTATATTATAACTAAACATGATATTATCGGAGCACTAGGATAATGCGTCAATTCACAGATCAAATCGGCAAGAAGATTCAGGTTATTGAAAAGCCCAAACGAATTATTTCTTTGGTACCTTCTCAAACAGAATTGCTTTTTGATCTGGGTTTAGACAACGAAGTAGTTGGTATCACTAACTTTTGTGTTCATCCAAAAGAATGGAGAATCACTAAAACAAAAGTTGGTGGTACCAAAACTCCTAACTTGGATTTAATTCAAGAACTCCAACCCGATTTAATCATTGCTAATAAAGAGGAAAACGATAAAGAGTCAATTGAGTATTTATCCAGTAAATTTCCTGTTTGGACGAGTGATATAGCTACCTTTCATCATGCAATTGATATGGTTGAAAAGATTGGTGAAATAACCAATACTCCTCACAAAGCTCAACCATTAAAGCACCACATACTTGAGCAGTTTTTATCTATTTCTAAAGCTAAATCTGCTCCAAAAGTGCTTTATCTAATATGGCAAAAACCTTTTATGAGTGTCGGTAAAGACACGTTTATCTCTGAAATGTTATCGGTTAGTGGATTTCAAAATTGCATTCAAGATGATTATAGATATCCAGAGCTAACTTCAGAAGCAATTCAAAAATTAAATCCCGACTTCATCTTTTTATCTTCTGAACCTTATCCTTTCAAAGAAAAAAACAGAGCCGAAATTCAAAAACAATTTCCGTTTTCAAAAGTCGTTTTGGTTGATGGTGAAATGTTTTCGTGGTATGGATCGCGGTTAAAGTTATTTCCAAAATACCTATCAACTTTACGATCTAATATTGATCTGTAAATATACCCATACTAAAAGCTTTCATAGATTTGCTTTAATAAATTTAGGTATGGCGAAATACCTCCTCTTTCTGTTACTATCTGTTTGGGCTTTTATGCCCCTAAACTCCTATTCTCAAGAGGAAAAAGAACAAACCATTGGTTTAGTTTTAAGTGGTGGTGGTGCAGACGGACTAGCTCACATTGGTTTACTTAAGGCGTTAGAAGAAAACAATATTCAAGTCGATTACATTACAGGAGCAAGTATGGGAGCTCTTATTGGTAGTTTGTATTCCTCTGGTTATAGTCCAGCTGAACTAGAAGCTTACTTTACTTCTGATGAGTTTTATAACATGGCTAACGGAGTAATTGAAGAAAAGTACAAATATTACCTTCCTCAATCATACCCAGATAATGCTGGCTCAGCCTAAAAACTCAAACTTACCATTAGTAGCAATAGTAGTTTTGTTGATAATTTCATCTACAGGGGGTGGTACAGTTGATCCGTTGATTTGTGAGGACAATAGGGAACCAAAAATGGCCACAAATAAAGCAATGCTTTTACGGTACATGTTTCTTCCTCAAAGTTTGACTGTTATTTAAAAGAATGTAAAGGTATTTTCAAAACTGTTCAACTTTTTAGGTTATACCCTTTTTCCA
>CAJWSQ010000338.1 GCA_913045895.1 uncultured Flavobacteriales bacterium
TGACGGCAATTCGATCTCAAATCTATACTGATTGTCTGTTTGTGATTTGCCTCGAATAGTTTTGGGGATGGATAGCGAAGAAGTTCCAATTGTGAGTTCGATGAATTTGCAAGTTGCTAGAAATGAAATCGACCGAACAGTTGTATTTGGGAACGTAAGAATTGCGAAATCGTCTTCACCAGTAGTTCTGGATAGAATTGCAAAACTTTTTTCTGTAAAATCAGTATGGGTTTGATCACCGTTGGAAAATATCCAATCTTCATTTACTTTTGCCATTGATTGGATATTTTTTGAGATGTTAAAAACTGCTTGTCAATGAAATTCTTTTACAATATACACTATTACAGTACTGCTTCTCAGGCTAGTAACTTCAATCCTGCTCCCTACTCCCCCCTACGCGAGTGTAAGAAGTGTCAAGTAAAACAAGATTTCTGGATTTGCAAAGATCGTATTTTGAAGATATAATTAAACTAAAATAACAAGTTAACTGATGGCCACCAGTTTGACGTTAATCGTTCTGCTAAATCTGATTCTAAATTCACTGGCTCACTCCCAACGCTCTCATGTTCTATTCCTCAACTCGAAACTTTCGGAACAAATGAAACGTAGCATAATGAACAAAAAAAAAAGAAACAAAACAAAACAAACCAATGACCATATTATCTACAACGTCGGAGTCTCATACGATGTTGATTTTGACGACGAAATGGAATGGGTTGAATTGAATTGGGAAGAAACCTGGATGGGTAGGACGCCGAGTCGAACAATATTATCCAAAACTCCGTAAAATGAATTAAAAACCGATCTCAGTATAACCTGAATATTCATTTTATATATCTTACATTTTTGGCTTTGGCTCTTTGGTTGTACATAAAAACACACACATAAAAATATTATAAACATATAAAACAGAAGAATTTATTAAGACAGTTGTATGCTATTCAGTCATCTATACCTTTCCAGGTAGAAGAGATGGTGAGTCTGGTTATTACTTGTTTCGGGTCTGAAAAACGTGTCCACTCCTTTTAAAAATGAAAAACAAACTACTTTTGAATCTCACGAACTTTCTTGTTATCCAAATCACGCAGCGTTTGACTTTGCATCACGAACACTCTTGTTATCCATATCACGCAGCGTTTTACTTGTCAGTATTGTATCATAACTTACGAGTAATAAACCAGCGAGTGGTACACGCATCGCAGTAGTTGCCAATGCGATACGTGTTGAACCACCACTAATGCTTAATTTGGCGTTGTCAAACGGTAATTCGGCACAGGCAGCTAGTGTAGCTGAAATATTAGCTAGCAGAAATTTGGAACCAAAGGAGCTACGTTCGTCGCGAAGCATAAAATAACTGCCCAGATACACCGACATATACGGAATAGTTGAATATGCAAAATGAGACGAACCTTTTTCTAATACACTCATTCGTACGATATCAAACGGATACAGCGCTACTGCACTTCCAAAACCAGCGATACCACCTAAACCAAAAGTGAATGCTAGTTTAGTGAAATCAATATTGCTTAGTGATATTGGTGAGCGTGAAGATGATTGAAGAAATCGATGCTCGCTGTGTGACCATTTCACAATCAATCCATGTACTATGAATGCAAAAGCAAAATCTAAACAGAACATATTGTAAAAAAAACGTTTTTTTGTTCTAAAGGTTCTTTGTTGAAACCTAACTCAATCCTAATTCATCAAATGTATCAAATGTATTTTCATCAAATGTATTTCTGTGACAATTAGCATTTCGAGTTAATAAATTGATGACTTCACACATTTCTGAGGAAACGTGGTGAATTGTGGAGGGAAATGTGATAAGTCATCAATGTATTTTCATCAAAGCAGAAAATATTGAGCGTCGCCGAGGGTGGTTGGAATGTTGGATTGCTGATTTTATTGGTAGAAACAAAAAAATTTCTCTTTTTCCTTTTGTTCCGATGTCTTTTTCGATTTCTTTCCTTACAGAATGCCGGTTATGTGCAAGCTTTTCCACATGCAACTCCTGGTTACATTCCGTCGCCTATACAATCTCCCTATTTAACAAGTCCTTTGGCCCACATCAATCCCGCCATGATGTCACTGTACGCGAGTGCTGCAGCGGCACAGTGTCCCACAACCATCGCCGAGCAACAGTCAGCCGCCGCTGCTATGGCCATCTCAATGGCCGGTGCGGCTGACCACACCTCAAGAAGTGTCCAGATGCATGCGGCACTCCTCCCTACAGCCCAGGGCATGTCAGTTCATAGTCAGTTCCAGCAGCATCCTGCGGCACAACAGTTACAGCTGGCACATCAGCACAAGGCAAAGGCAGCAGGCGATCGTGTTGAGGTAAGATTCATGTTTTCTATTCCTAGTTTTTAGGTTAGGTTTGGTTAGGTTAGATTAGGTTAGGTTAGGTTTGGTTAGGTTAGGCTAGGAAATACTTGCTTGATAAGGGAA
>CAJWSQ010000339.1 GCA_913045895.1 uncultured Flavobacteriales bacterium
AAATGATGAGATATCCTCAAAATTAGGAATTTCAAAAGCTCCTGTATTTTCTATTGGCTCAACAAATTCTGGGTCAACAATAAAGTGATAATCCACAGCCTCGTTTTGATTATGTTTATTAAACAACTCAATGAAATGGTTAGAGTTTGTTTCTTTAAATCTATAAATATTTTTATATCTATTCATTTTCAAATGCCTCATCAATTCTTCTCAAAGCAGCTGTAAGAAGTGTGTTTCTATTTTTTTGAAAAAACTCCTCAATAAAATCATTTATGAATCTCTCTTTATCGCTCTCGTCTGAATCTTCTGGAGGTAAGGGATCTGGAGTATTTGGAAAATATTTTTCTATCAAGAAATTTAATTTTCCAGGCCATGTGTTCTGGGTCGCATCTTCTCGGAGACCTTCCTCATTAATCATAGTCATCAACATTTTTTCCAGCACAGTTGGCAAAACAAAATTCCTTATCATGGGATCTGTATATATAGGCTCCCTGTGAGTAATATTTTCATTAAAGAGAATTTTTACATCTCTATCAGAAGAGTCTATTTCTCCTATGCGCCATAACCGCACGCCAGTATCAGCAAATTGAATTGAAAATGGAGACATGGCAATCTGAGAAATTGATGAATTTAAATCACTATCATCTCCCTCAAGGAATACATATTTAAAACCTTTATTTGAGCCCAGTATCTTTGTAGTTGTTGCTTCTTGAACATTAAAAGTTGCTCTTATATCAATTTTATCTGCAATAAAGTCAGCAAATGAATCAGCTGAAAGATGTGGAGTAATGTTGCCTACTGTTCCACAGTCAAAAGTTCTAGTATTTCTATTCTGTTTAAACCTAATAAATACCTTTGCATCACTAGGAAAGTCATTTTCATTTATAAGATCAATCTTATTGATTACAGGATAAAAAAGTCCATCACCAGCCTCAACTCTATCACCCTCTAAGATAATATTATTTTTATCAATATCAATTCGTTTTGTTAGCTTAATACTTCTCTTCATGATTGATCTCTAGAAATTCGGGTTACAACTTCTAGCTCTAAGTCAGTATTAAAATTTGTTACATTACAAGTAAAATTAGAGGCAAGGTTAATTAACTTAAATTGCAATTTACCTTTGGACGTCATTTCTTCAACCTCACACTCAACAGCATGACAATTAATATTATTAAAATCATGATTTGATTTTGTTTTAGCTAATGTTGGGTCTTGCTTGTAAACAAGAGTCACTGTTATTGCAGAAGGAAGCTCCGTGTCTTCGATATGTTGAATACAAAAACCATCCTCTAAATCTTTTATTTCATGGCATGGCGGCTTTCCTGGCGGAGGTGGTGGAGGTGGAGGAGGAGGTGGAGGTGGTGGAGGTGGATCATCAGTAGTTGGCCTGCTATCTCTTCGATATCTAGCATCAACGTCTTCAGCATCAAACAAAAAAAGATCATCAAAAGCTTCTAAATTTTCTAAAGCTCCATCTTCAAAGCAGGTTTTAACAATATTACGTAAGCTATATGCACAAAATTTAACAGCATTTGAGCCCTGAATTGGATGAAAGCCCATTTCGTGAATCTTTGTGGAGCCTCTAACCCATTCTGTATGCCCAGTATCCTCAGAAGCATTTAAAAGATCTGAGATTGGCTTGTCATTGCAAAATAATGCTGCATGAAAGTTTGAGCCACATCTTCTTTTTTGTCTTGAAATTGCCATGCCTGATCTAAAGTACATTTCAACGCCTTGACCAGGAGAATCAGGTTCACCTAATACAGCCTCAATATGGGTGTCAAAATTTTTAATTTCTTGATTAATTGATCTTTGGATTGTGAAGTTAAAACGAATTTTTACAATTCCCTGCTCTTGATAAGTTTTATGTATTAATTCTCTTTGAGAATCTGTAATGGTTTCTTCATCAAATATAATGTTGTAGCCTCTTATGTCTTCTCTTCTGCACTTCTCTGTGTAGATATTATAGTCTTCATAGAATTGATAATGAATATTTCCAGATTTCTTCAGAAGTTCTAACATTTTGAAACATTTTTCCGGGTTGATAAGTTGTCGCATGTGAGAATTCTTATACTCCACTTTCCTTTTCAAGTCTACTTCTATTAGACCAGCTTCAGTTGGTGTTCTTGGCAACCTTTCCATTGTATTAATTATGTCATCATCATTAATAGGAACATTGATGATTTTGTCTTTCAGAGCAGTCCACCTGGACTTAGGTAACTGGTAGATTTTCATGAAGACAATGCTCCTTGAGATTAGGTTGCCCTCTAGTTCTGTAAGCTGTAGTTGAGGGTCTTGGTAATCATGGTTGTGAGTATATGACTGGAGGTACCGTAGTAGTCTTAGGACAAACGGGGCAAAATTTTGCTGCTGGAATGTCGGGGGGAATTGCATATATTTATGATCCAGAGGGAACATTTAAGCAATCTTGCAATCCAT
>CAJWSQ010000340.1 GCA_913045895.1 uncultured Flavobacteriales bacterium
TTCAAACACACTACGTTTGAAAGGCTTGCTTTAATTGCGTGGGTCCAACAGGGCTCGAACCTGAGACCCCCTGATTATGAGTCAGGTGCTCTAACCAGCTGAGCTATGGGCCCGGGAAAAAATTCCGGACGGCAATTATACGAATTTAAAATATTCTAATCCGCCAACTCGGGTTGAATTCTCTTAAATTCTATTCTTTCATTTTCACATTAAGAATATGACAATCATCACAACCTATTGAAACAAAATGCGGTAATTTAGCATTATACCTTAAAGTAAAACTGCTATGAACGATACTGGAAAAATCATATTGGCGCTAACTGTGGGTTTTGCTGCTGGCGCAATCGCAACGGTTTTAATTGACCGCGAGATGGACGATGAAACCAAAGAGAAAATCAAAAGCAAAGCCAACGAACTGGGCGATGACCTCAAAAAGCATTACGAGGATGAAATTGCTAGCCTTAAAAACAAGTTGAATTCGTTAACGGAAGAGTTCAAACAGGCTACGCACATGAAAACAGAAGAATAACAAGCTATGAGCAATACAACTCAAAAATTTTCAGAGATATCTGAAAAACTCATACAATTCATTACTGCCAAAGCCGATTATTACAAGTACTCGGGGTTTGAAAAGTTGGCCACTTTAATGACTCAAGTCATCAAGGTGTTTATCCTTTTCATTACTGTTGGATCTTTCTTGTTTTTCGCCTCATTTTGGGCAGCCGACTTTATTGGCAGCTATCTGGCTTATCACTCTTTGGGTTATCTAATTGTGGCTTTCATTTACCTCATTGGAGGTTTAATTGTTTACGCTCAACGTGAAACCTGGATTGTTGATCCAGTAATAAAAGCCCTCAATGAATTGATTGAGTCTTACGAAGAAGAGGAAGAAGATCATCATCACAACGCTTAAACCAATTGCCCTATGCACTCCATGGAAGAAATACGCAGAAAAAAACTGCAAAAGAAATACGAAGCTGAATTGCACCTTTTGGAATTGAAAATGAAAACCGAAGAGCTGAAACACGAACTCACTGGTTTTAATTTGGGAATGAACTTAGCCGATTATGGGTTGACATTCGCTAAAAAATTCTTTGCAAAAGGACTTTTCAGTAAATAACCAATGGCGATAAAAAACATTGTTTTTGATCTGGGTGGTGTGGTGCTCGACATCGACTTCAACCTAACTGTTGAGGGATTCAGAAAAATGGGGCATCCACAGTTTGATCAGGTTTTTTCGAAAGCAATTCAAAATCCAGAAATCCAGTTGTTTGAAAAAGGATTGATTCCTGAATCTGATTTCAGAAATTTTATCCGAAAAGAATTGGAAAGCGATATATCGGACGCAGAAATCGATCAAGCTTGGAATGCGTTACTGCTCCATTTTGATGCCGAACGAATAGCTTACATCAAAGCATTACAGAATGATTACAACATCTATTTATTGAGCAACACCAATAGCATTCACCAAAAGCAATTCTATCAAAATTTTCAAAACCTATTCAACCACCACATGGATGATTTATTCATCCAAGCGTTTTACTCACACGAGATGAATCAGCGTAAACCAGATATAGAAATCTATGAAACGGTTTTGCAAACTGCGAATTTGAATCCAGAGGAAACACTGTTTTTAGATGATTCTCCGCAGAATCTGCCTCCAGCCAATCAAGTTGGCATTCAAACCATTCACATCACAAAAGAAAACCCGATTACTGTTGCCTTACCCAGCATCCTGACATAATTCAACCAACAATCCGTTTGCAGATTTTGGGTGAATGAAAACAACCAATTTGTTGTCGGCACCTTTTTTTGGTTGATCAGAAATAAACACAAAACCTTCGCCTTTCAAGCGTTCGATTTCAGCATAAATATCTTCCACATCAAAAGCAATGTGGTGAATTCCCTCGCGGTTTTTCTCCAAATATTTAGCAATAGCACTTTCAGGAGCAGTTGCTTCTAATGCAGATGCAACATTTCCAACTGCAACAGCAAGTTGGGGAACAGTAGGATGGATTGGTTTATGGGATGCAAATTCAGGTGGGAATATGTACTACCACACAGCTTTAGATGCAGCCAAGACAATCGACTCTGGGGATGTTTTTAAGATCACAGCAGGTAATTTAACAGTAACATTAGCATAGAGGATTAATCATGGCACTTGTATTTAAAGACAGAGTCAAACAAGTAACAACAACAACTGGTGCTTCACCTCTTTACACAGCCTGTCAAAGCAGTCACCATGATATCATACGTCTTTTGAATCAACACGATGCCAACATTAATCAAGCAAGACACGACGGATGGACACCATTAATTTTTATGACATACATTGGTCGATTTGAGACGGTTCAACTTCTTTTATCTTTTCCAACAATTGATACAACCATTACATTTTTATCAAAAACAGCAATTGAATGGGCAGAACCAA
>CAJWSQ010000341.1 GCA_913045895.1 uncultured Flavobacteriales bacterium
AAATTAGACTTAACTGAAAAACCGCTGACAGAATTTAAAGCTTTCTATAATAAAGCAGTGGAATTAAATCAGCGGTCTATTGAAGCATCATGTTTAAGCACTATTGATATTAAAAAAAAATCAGCGCACTCAAGGTATGTAAATATTAAATATATTAACTCTCAGGAGTTTATTTTTTTTACAAATTATGAAAGTAAAAAAGCTAAAGAAATCAAAACTTCGTCTAAGGTGGCTCTTAATTTCTACTGGAATATGGCAAATGTTCAAATTAGGATTGAAGGTAATATTTCAAAGATTAATGAATCAATATCTGATGAACATTTCAAGACTAGAGGTGATGCTAAGAATGCTTTAGCAATATCATCTCAACAATCTCAATATATTGATTCTTATAAGAATGTTCAAATAAATTATCGAAGCCGTAGACCATTTGCATTCTATCAACGTAGTCCATCGTGACATAAAATTAGACAACATTCTGATAGATTAATCAGGTCAGATCAAGATTTGTGATTTTGGTGTGTCAAAGTAGCTAAAGTCTGAAAAAGAAAAAATGTACGAGCAGTGTGGAACTCCTGCATACGTTGCACCAGAAGTTATTGGACAAAAGGGTTACCGCGGCTTCAAAGCTGATATGTGGAGTGCTGGCGTTTGCCTCTATGTCATGCTACTTGGCACAGTTCCCTTCCGGAGTAACACCATGGAAGAATTACATAAACTGATTCTCAAAGGTCGATTTGATTTCCAAGGTGAAAAACTGTCGAATGAAGCTAAGGATCTCATATGCGGCCTTATTCAAGTAAATTACAGAAAGAGGTTGACAGCAAAGCAAGCCTTGGACCATCCATGGCTCCAATCAGTGTAAGACGGAACTGACCCAATCGATATCAATCGTACAGACTTGGCGGATGTAATATTCACGGAGAACGAAAAACAAAATATTAAGAATCACTATCTCTGCCGTCTCGAAAAACTCAAAAAGAAACGATTCAACTAAAGGAAGAAAATCATTCATTAAAATAGTGCTAATGGACCGGCATCGGTCAAGAGCTAAATGTACCAATCACAGATTAATGCTGCTGCAAGCAAAGGTATAAAGGGTAGTAAAGCTTCACAGTAGTCTTAATTGGAGTATAAAATGCAATAATAAATGCAACGAACATTTACAGAGGGCGATTTTATTTTCACAGAACACAATCTCGACACCAAGGAAGATGAGATGTAAGAAAGAAGGAATGTTAAGGATAGACTAGTATAAAAAGAACAGATCAACGATCTTTTCAAGAAGAGTCCACGAGATCCGAACGGCAAACATGGTGGAAATGGCGTTTTCAACAAGTTTGAGGCCTTCGATATAAAGCCCAAATAGCGCCAAGGATCAATTGCCGATGGGAAAGAATAGCAACCTGTCAAAACAATACCAGATATACCGTTAAAGAATGTATCAGAAAAGTCAATTATTTATGCACCATTTAATTCATCCTTTACGGACTTCGATGAAGATTAGCCACAATTATTCAAGTGGCCGTCCGAAGTAATGGATATAATGCAACCTAAACGTTCAAAAATTATCAAATTCAGCAAGCGTTGCCGTGACCTTAATAGGGAGTATGAAGAAAACAATAATGCTGATCTGGATAATGGAGTATACAATGCCTTCGTTAATGAGCAGGAGATGGAGGCGGAGCGGTAACAATAGGAGGAGATGATGCTACAAGCCAAGAAAGAAGAAGAACTAAAGAAAAGTGGCAAGAAGCTTAATAGCTCAATATAGGATCTGGAGAGTGCCGTCCAAGATGCAGAAAGCAGCTAGTAACCTAATATTGTTCTGAATTTAGATGGACTCAATTAGAACAAAAAGAGTGAAAAGGCCGAAATCTTCAAAATCGAGGAGAAAGGAGCAGACGGACTCAACTCTTTGTAATCTTCATCAGATACGGACGATGATGATTTCAGTCCACAAACCAGTTAACAGAAACCAGGCGTTGGTCGCGGGTTCAATGTCTCTCCAAGTAGTGTCGTTGAAGGAAAGAGATCGCGTGCTGCTGATGACTAGGGAAGTTTGAACTCATCGCGCATGACAGGTACCCAGGAGCTGAGTATTCATGAGGGTATGCAAGTGATGCACGAGATGGAGTAGAACCAGTAGAACAAAAAGAACGTGAAAGGTCAGAAAAAGAAGAAGAAGACTAATGACTGTAGTGAAGTTGTATTCAACATTGGGTCACTGAATACGGACAACTTGAAGAACCAGAAGGAGGAAAGCAGCCTGCCTGTAGAAAAAATTATAGAAGATTTACAAGATAAAGATGTCGATATCGATGATAATATTGTCTTATACGCGATCGAATAGTTCCTCGACGAAAACAATGGAGAAAGTGAACTCAGAAAACAGAACAAAAGTAGTAGCCGGATTG
>CAJWSQ010000342.1 GCA_913045895.1 uncultured Flavobacteriales bacterium
AATGGATTCCTCATGCAAGGAAATTCGGGGCAAGTTCAAAATCTTGCCGATTCCATGGACTCTAAATCAAATTGCGGCTCTATCTCGAGCTGTGTCACGTGTGTACGAACAGTACGGAGCAGCGGAAATATATCATGTTCGGACAATATAACGACGTATCTTGCCTTACCAATCACAAGAAATTGTACTCCCAATTGATCATATATATTTCTATGGTGGCAATGGAGACAATACATTTAATGTTGAAATTATTGAAGTTAATGGTCAAGAAGATGAAAATCCATCTAACAATAGAAATTCATCGGTATTTGAAACTCCTGATGTTCTTCCATCATACTTTATGTGCAGGTTAAGAACAAACAACTATCCTCAAGAAAATAGACTTTTCATAACAAATGCTGTTACAGGCGATACCATTATTACTCGTCAAAATTTAACAGCTAACACAAGTTATGATGATACTTTAAACCTTGATCCAGGTTGTTATAAGTTGAGAATTACTGATAGTGGTAGCGATGGCTTAAGCTGGTGGGCAAACACTGCTCAAGGCTCTGGAAGCTTGCAATTGTCAAACCTTGGACTTTCAACTTCAGATCCATATTTCATTGAATCATTATCTTCTGATTTTGGGAGCTTCCAAGAATACTTCTTCACTGTTGATTACGTGATGGGCGGTACTACTATTAATGATGAAAAAGATGCTGTGCTTCTTTATCCAAATCCTGCAAACGATGAAGTAAATATCGAAGTGACAACAATCAAAGGTGGTGAATATCGAGTTGAATTAATTTCAACTGACGGAAAATTAGTTTACCAAACTGTAAAACATGTTGAAGATATTCAAACAATTAAAATTTCGACCTCTGAATTACCAGCTGGAATCTATTTTGTAAAAGTAAATGGTAACGAGACTTCTCATACCAAAACACTTATAGTCGAGTAGCCTACTTTTCTCATAATAAATGTAAAAAGGGAGCACAAAAAATTGTGCTCCCTTTTTTATTGAGTTGTGATACTTTAATCTAGAATACATTTACAAATGAAATACCGAATGTAAATGGATACAATTCTGGTCCTCTATCAATATCAAACAGTGGAACCATAGAGTAAGTAGCATATAAATTGATTGGTCCATAACCAACAACACCTCTAAGATCAGCGGTTAAAAAATTGGTTTCCCAACCACCATTCACAATTCCTTTATGTTTTTGGCCTTCTTCAAAATATTTAGTGCGATATGTTTGAAACAAACGCATTCCAGCTAAAACACCACCACCAATTCTAAAAGCATTTTCAGGATCTTGACTCGTATTGAAAAACAACATCGCTGGAACAGTTAAATAACCCGTTCTGAAACGATTTTTTTGAAGGTCATTTGCTGAAGGAGCTCCTATGATGGTGTCATTAAATTTACTCAACTGGTAATTATTTTTCAGGCTAAAATTCTTAACGGTATATCCCAAACCAGTTGAAAATTTAACGTATTCCTTCACAAGTCGAATATCAACTTCAAATGGGTTGATTGACCAGTTAATTGAGTTGGCTAAATCAACTTCCCAAGCATCCATTCCATCTGGCACATCAGTATCAAAATCTGATGCATAACTAAATGAGCCAAATCCAATTTCGAATCCTTGAAAAACCCTGTTTCTTCCTGTTCCGAAAACTGAAACTGTTCTTTCTTTTTTCTTTACCGTATCTCTGGTTGTTACATTGATGTAAGGATTGTCTTCATCATCAACCAAAACCATTTCTTTATTACCGATCTTAATTCTAGTTGTGTCTCCTCCAGTTTTTGCCTCTGGTGGTTTAGGTGGTTCTGGAACTTCAGTTTGAGCCTGAGTAATTACAGGCATTAACGCTATTAATAATGCAGGTAAAATCGTTTTCATAGCTATGTGTTTTTGTATTTGAAAATGCTCTTAAACCAAAACTGTGCCATTAAAGCTACTCAAACTTTCTGGCAACAAAAAACCCGATTGAAAAATCAACCGGGTTAAATCTATTAATCAAGCTGTAAAACAGCCATAAATGCACTTTGAGGTATTTCAACGTTACCAACTTGGCGCATTCGTTTTTTTCCTTTTTTCTGTTTCTCTAACAGCTTACGTTTACGAGAAATATCACCACCATAACATTTTGCTGTTACATCTTTACGCAAAGCTTTTACGGTTTCGCGAGCAATGATTTTTGAACCAATAGCTGCTTGAATAGCTATTTCAAATTGTTGTCGCGGAATTAACTCACGTAATTTGGTGCATATTTTTTTACCAATGTTGTAAGCATTATCTCTGTGAATCAATGCCGATAAAGCATCTACTTGATCTCCATTCAACATGATATCTACTTTCACTAAATGTGATTGACGATAACCTATTGGATGATAATCAAAAGAAGCATATCCTTTAGA
>CAJWSQ010000343.1 GCA_913045895.1 uncultured Flavobacteriales bacterium
ATGCTTTCTAAGTTTAGGTTTTCGCAAAGTTCTTTTCTAGCATCGTATAGCCTTCTAGCCAATCGCATTCCTCTATGTTCTGGGTGTATAAATACATCTATGCCATACAAAGTGTCACCCTTTTTATTATGTGTGCTAAAGGTGTAATTTCCTGTAACTTCTTCATAAGTGTGATCCAATCCAAAGTCATCAATATTAACAATGAGTGAGAGGGCGGCACCAACTAGTGTATGATTTACATAAACTCCAATTTGGCCTTCAGGAAATATTTGGAGTAATTTCTTAATGCTATTTTCTTCCCAGTGTTGACCACCAATTCCACTGTATGAGGCAATCATAGCCGCTTTTAAATCTGGGTAATCCTCTAATTTGAGGTATCTTACCTCAACATTCATGTCTTGTTGCATGGACGAAATAGTTTTGTAAAAAGGTAATGTTTTACGACTTAGCGAATATCGTACAGTAGTTTAAAACTACCACCAGTAGCAAATGTTGTCTTGTTGTATACAGTATCTGGTAAAATTCCAGCTGTAAGGAGGTCTAAGTTTACCTCAACAAGTATCTTAAAATTGCCTTTTTGGTAGCCAGGGGAAACGCTCATACCTAACTCGGTGAAGTATGCGTTGGGTTGAGTAAGTTCTTTGTAATCTTCGTGAGAAACTTCAATGGCATCTGAACTAGAATTGATGTAACTGTTTCCTGCAACCCAACCATTGATTCTAGCAATAAATCCTTCGCCATCAATAAAATCATAAACAATAGCACTACCAGTTCTTAGGAAGTTACTTTGTATTTCTTCGCCACCTTGAAGTGTGTAATTTACCTCAGCATATCCCAATTCATATGTAAAGTGAAAACGAGGTAAAACCGTAACTCCAATTTCAGTTTTGTATTTGTTGAAAGAAGGTGTTTTTCCGTTAACCTGATCTAGAAAGTATGATTGAGAATATCCAGCACCTATAAAAAGTGGTTTATCAGAAACAAATCTACCAGCAACAGCCAAAACAGCGCCTGTTCCAATCATTACTTGGCTAACGGTGTTGGGACCTAACGATGAGAAATTTTCTTGATTGGTGGTGTGAAGTCCGTTTACGGTGTTAATTAAAAGTCCAGCTACAACCATTCCTCTGCTGTCATCCATGTGAATTTGAGCAGAACAGATTGATGAAAACATCACTGCTAGTCCAATGAAGATATACTTTAACACCCGTGCAATAATACACTAGAGTTTCGAGACTGTCAAAAAATTACATGTATTTAACAAGAAAAAAAGTAGGCGGAAAATGATAATAAATGTATAGAGGAGTTCTCATGTTAGTGTTAGATGTGTTCTTTCTAAAAAGAAAGAGAGGGGAGTCTACATTAGTCAGCTAGACGAGAACCTAAAAAAAGGTTGCCTAGATAACTTTTCCCAAGTTACGAATAATTAATCCAAGCGCAAGAATGCCAATGAGATAAGCTACAAAAATTGGTAGTCCAAAAGCTGTTCCGATGGTGCCAACGAGTATAGAAACTACACCAACAGACAAGGCATACGGCATTTGTGTTTTTACGTGTTGAATGTGATTACAACCCGAAGCTAATGAACTCAAGATGGTTGTATCTGAAATTGGCGAGCAGTGGTCTCCCAAAACAGAACCTGCAAGAACGCAGCTTACCATGTTGTAGAATAAAGGCATTGTTTCTTCAACGTTTAATCCAGCCTCTAAACTGATTGCAAATCCAGCAGGAAGTAACAATGGATATAAAATGGCCATCGTTCCCCAACTTGACCCAGTAGAGAATGAAACAATGGCCGATAAAATAAATGTAACCGCTGGTAATAAGTAAGGACTTAGGTCATTGCTCCACAATGATTTTAAGAAATGAGCTGTATGCAAATCATCAGTGATTTGAGCTAAAGCCCAGGCCAAGATCAAAATCATCATGGCTGTAACCATCGTTTTATAACCTGAAATTGCAGAGCTGATTGTTTCTTCTAAATTCATGATCCGCTGAGCTGTTGTCATGAGTACTGCAACTAACAGTCCTGTTAATGACGACCACAATAAGGCTACGTATGAGTCGGAATTTCCTATGATGATTGACAGTTTTCTGAAAAGTCCTAGTTCCGTGTTTTGCCATACTTCAGCATCAAAACCGGTGTAAAGCAATCCAATTAAAGTACCTAGAATAATAACCGCAATGGGGATAATTGCATTGAAAGCGCGAACAGGAGCTCCACGTTTAACCGTGAATTCTTCTAATTCAGCATGATGTTCATCACTGTCAGCATTAATATCGTTGGTACGAGCATATTTTTCAGCAGAATACATCGGGCCAAAATCTCTTCTGGTCCAAATGAGCATGAACATGAAAATCAATGTCAAGATCGGGTAGAAACTGTATGATAGCGAGTTTAAAA
>CAJWSQ010000344.1 GCA_913045895.1 uncultured Flavobacteriales bacterium
AAAGCCATTAAAGCGGCTTTAGCATTCAAAGTGTCAAATACCGTTTCGATGAGTAAAACATCAGCTCCTCCATCAGTTAACCCTTTGATTTGCTCTGTATAAGCAATTTTTAGTTCATCAAAAGTGATAGCTCTAAAACCAGGGTTATTTACGTCTGGAGATATGGAAGCTGTTCGGTTAGTTGGTCCGATTGAACCTGCTACAAAACGAGGTTTATCGGGATTTTTTTGAGTGTATTCTTCAGCTGCTTGTTTAGCCAATTTAGCAGATTGGTAATTCAATTCGTACACACAATCTTCCAATTCATAATCGGCTTGCGCGATGGTTGTTCCGCTAAATGTGTTTGTTTCAGCAATATCTGCTCCAGCTTTAAAATAAGCTCTATGAATATCTAGAATGATTTCAGGCTGCGTGATAGATAGTAAATCATTGTTCCCTTTCAGTGGAACTGGATGATTCTTAAATCGCTCTCCACGAAAATCTTCCTCCTCTAAATGATGCTGTTGAATCATGGTTCCCATGGCTCCATCCAACACCAAAATGCGATTTTTTATTTCTTGTTCTATTGATCTCGACATAACATTATCTGCTAATGCTTATACCAGAAATCAAGAAGAAAATGTGAATGATTGAGATACATCTTTTGCGTCTCGCTCATCTTGACTTTGCGCTCTTGGTTGAGCTTAAGTCAGGAATTAGCACCCAGCCAGTCTGGGTTGCTAAGACTTCACAGGGCCTGTCCCTCCGTCTTTCTTGATAAGCGCTACAAATGTATATCTGAATTTGAATATACCAAGCATGAATTTATCTGAAATGTAAAATGAATGTTAAAACACGTAATTTAAGTAATTGTAAATCAGTGACTAGGGTGTGTGTTTTGAAATTTTATTGGATTTTGTTTTGGAATATTCGAAAAATTATCCCGTATCTTTGTAGCCGTTAATTACTCCGCACGATAGCGGGTTTTTATGAAGATAGAGGTGAGAGATCTGGCTCGATGAACCTCAGGCAACCGGCAAAAGCAAAGGTGCCCCAACCAGCCCCGAAGAATAGTCTGAGGGAATAATAAAAACCAAGATTAAGATGAAAACAAAAAACAACATTCCAGTAAGCTTCTCACTCGAGTTGAACAGACGTCAGAATTCTACATCTGAAGTCATGTGTTGTTGTTGCATCATGTGTTGCTGCTGATGCAATCTATTTGATTTCACTCTATTTTTTTTCTTTCTGAAATCTCTTAGATGCGCTTAAACCCAAAGTGTTCGGGTTTTGCTGTATCCACTTTTCTATTGTTTATCCTAAACTTAAATCATATCAATTATGTCAAGTAAAAATTATCGTTACGAGACCTTACAATTACACGCAGGCCAACAGCCTGATCCAACAACTGGATCTAGAGCAGTGCCACTTTATCAAACAACTTCTTACGTTTTTGAAAATTCAGAACAAGCCGCTAATCGATTCGGGCTGAAAGAGTTTGGTAATATTTATACGCGTTTGAATAATCCTACCACTGATGTATTTGAACAACGTATTGCTGCTCTCGAAGGCGGTGTTGCAGCAGTTGCAACTGCCTCTGGACAAGCTGCTCAATTTGTTGCCCTAAACAACATTTTAGAAGCTGGAGATAACTTCGTTTCAACTTCATATTTATACGGAGGAACTTACAATCAATTTAAAGTAGCATTCAAAAGACTGGGTGTTGAGGTTCGATTTGCTGATGGTGATAAGCCCGAAGAATTCGAACAATTGATTGATGCGAACACCAAAGCGATTTACTTGGAAACCATTGGAAATCCGAGCTTTAGTATTCCTGATTTTGAAAAGATTACCGCTATTGCCAACAAGCACGATATTCCTGTAGTTGTTGATAATACATTTGGTGCTGCTGGGTATATTTTCAAGCCATTAGAGCATGGGGCTCACGTTGTTGTGGCTTCAGCTACTAAGTGGATTGGTGGACATGGAACCAGTATTGGTGGAGTTATTGTTGATGGAGGAAATTTCAACTGGGGAAATGGAAAATACAAGCAATTTTCTGAGCCAAGCGATGGTTACCACGGATTGAATTTCTGGGAAACTTTTGGTGAAGGAAATCCATTGGGATTGCCCAATATTGCATTTGCTATTCGTGCCCGTGTTGAAGGGTTAAGAGACTTTGGTCCAGCAATTAGTCCATTCAATTCTTTCCAATTATTACAGGGTTTAGAAACACTTTCATTGCGTGTGCAACGCACTGTTGACAATGCTTTGGAGTTGGCAAAATGGTTAGAAAAAAGACCTGAAGTTACTTGGGTGAATTATCCAGGTTTGGAGAGTAGTCCTTATCATGAAATCGCAAATAAATATTTAACCAATGGTTTTGGTGGCGTACTGTCATTCAAGATTAAAGGCGGTAA
>CAJWSQ010000345.1 GCA_913045895.1 uncultured Flavobacteriales bacterium
AATTCAAAGGTGAAACTTATAAGTTTATAATTGATAATACTAACATAATAGGTATCAATTCAGAAGCAGTAAGAAGTTCCTTTACTGGCAAGACACTTTCATTGGTTGCTAAGTCATTCAGAACACCAAGTACAGGTGGTACTGCAACAATTACTGTAACTGGTTTAGATTCTTCATTGACTACAACTATTACTGTTAATGTAAATGCAGATACTGAAGGTAGTGGAGATGCTTATGATAGACCTGAGATTGAAGATATAATTGATGATTTAAAAGCTGGTAAAACAGGGGAGATCGGGTAATGCCATTTTATAAAAACTTTGAAAATGGGGATGTAGTTTTTGATAATGCTACAATTACCTCAGGATTATTCCAAGATGGTGGGTCAAGTATAGACGCATTTCATTCTTCATCAACACAACATACTAATACTGGTGACTATAATATTGATGTATATAGATACGATCCATCTAGTAATGCTTCTGCTTCAGTTCAGTTTGGAGTTTCATATGGGCATAGAGATGGTAGTGGTTCATTAGGTACAAGGGGAGCAACTGGTGATAGAACTACTGCAGCTATCTTTGGTCAATTTAATAATATAATTAACCCAGCAGAAACTACAAATTTTACATTTGGTTCAATAACTTCTGAACATTTTTACGCAATTGTGTTTAATAGAGCTAGAACAAGAGAAAGACTAGAATCTGGCGGTTGGGAACTTCATTTAGGTTCAGGATCTTTTGGTCTTGGTGCTAGTTCAGGACACGTAATAAAACTTATAGATGATTCAAGTACAAGTAAAGGTACAGGTAACACACGTTCTGCTTTAGGTACTCCTGAGTATAACGTAGTTAGTGGAAGTTCTGCAAATGGTGTACATACAGCTGCTGCTGATATGACTTCAGCAACTGGTTCATATGGATTATTTTATCCTAAACTTGGGGTTATATTACTTAATCCTATTGCTTTAGGTGGTGGTGTTGCAGCACCTATTGGTACTAATGGTTCAGCAATATTAGGTATACCAACTGTAACAGGTTCAAATTCTGATGATAGAAATGCTTTAACTTTCTTTAAGTCTATTAAGAGTGGTTCATACTTTCAAGCAAAAAGGGAAGAAGACGTTACATCAAGACATTATTTTGTTAGAGCAAAGTCAACTGAGTTTAATTCAACATCCAATGATAGCTACTATGAAACGACTGCTGCTGGAACGAAGAGAATCATACCTGGTCTTGCAAGTGAACAAAAAACTTACATCACGTCTGTTGGACTTTATAATGATGATAGTGAGTTACTAGCAATTGCTAAACTAAGTCAACCAATATTAAAATCTAAATCGAGAGAAGCTCTTATAAAAGTCAAACTTGATTTCTAAAGGGGGTTCATAAATGTCATTCAAGAAAAACCTTGAACCCGAAGATGTATCAATTTCGTCATTTCAAGTCAACAAGACTTTTACACTTACTGATGCGGATAGTGGGAGTGGAGTATATGGGTTTTCTATTGCAAAAGGTACAAATACTACACTACATAACTTCAATGCAGATTCTGCAGTCTCTACAAGTTTTGGTACAGGTAGTTCTGATTCACCCAAAACAAGAACATTCTTTCATACACCAACATATGAGGTTTTAAATAAACTTTACTATAAAGATATAAATCAAATGAGTGGTTTTAAGGATTTTGTGCGTGGTGTACCATCAAGTGCAGATGTTATTATTAATTACCAATATACTAATAAAAGAGCATTCTCACACCCAACATATTCATTAGATTTAAGAAAACCACACACCCGACAGTTAAAGAATAATGCAACTGTTATTTCAATCCCACAGAAATTCTTCGGAGAATATATAAATCCATTTTCAGTTACATTAACTGATGACAGTACAGATACTACCTATGTTTTAAAAGATGATGGGCGAGGTAACTTATATGATGTTACATATAGTTCAAGTTATGCAAGTCGTTCACCAAATACTAATAATAGTGGTAGCCTTGTAGGAAATATATTTTATAGAGATGGTTTAGTTGTGATTACCGATACAGGCTCATATTCAACGGTTGGAACTGGTAATGGTTCAAATGGATTTTCAATAAAATTTGAAGCAGCTCAAACAATTTACGAAAGAGAATATGTTTGTGTTGTTGGTGAAAATGAGTTTCAACATACTACAAACAAAAGCTTAAAAGTTGGTAGAGGTAGTAGTTTTACTATGGGGCCTTTTCAAAATTCCGGAACAGTAGCTGATGGGCCTGGGACAAGTCACACAGGTTCACTTAGAGGAACACGATTCGATGGATTTCCTTATAATTTAGTTGGTTATTCAACAGCTTCTATGAATCGAGATGGTTACGAGATTGAAACAGAATTAATTGATGTAG
>CAJWSQ010000346.1 GCA_913045895.1 uncultured Flavobacteriales bacterium
CCCCAAAACCCCAAAACCCCTTGAAAATGAAAAATATTAAAATACGAATTTAAAAATCAATGAAAAAATCGAGCGGAAACAAATCAACAGCTTGTATTTATGATTCAAAGTCTTTTATTTTTGTCACCAAAGCAAAATAAATTTATAATACTAGTTACTGCGAAGAGTATTACGTCAGTATTCTCGTCTCATGCTCATGCATAAGTGTGGGTAGCTAGGTATTTAGTAGTGTACTCGTCGCAATCTAAGCAATGGAAGTTGTAACCATTGATCTTGATGTCACCACCTACTGGCATATCAGTTGGAGTAATGAATGCGAGTTGCTTGTCCACGTTCTTATATTTTCTTCTCTCGAGGAATGGGCCTTCAATAATACCGGAGTTCTTCTGTGCTGGCTCAAAGATTGAGATAGTATCGTCAGCTAAGTAGAATGAGATGATGAATCTTCTATCAACATCCTCTGGGACTTTTGTGTTGAAACGAGCTGTATATCTGAGAACTTTTTTATCATTGTCGACATACTTGAAGAAATCAATCTTTGGTTTCTTGGGCACGAGATCGTACACGTAACCAAGGGAATCAATTTCATCTCCGAAACCATTATGTGGTGGTACTTGGACGATGACGGCGTCTCTTGGTGCTGGTTTGCAGATTGAGCTGACTGTGAAGTCCCTGCCGTATTTCTACATGAAGTAATTTTGAGTAAAAACATCAACACCTCTGATATGGAAGACTCTACCATAAGCATTCAATTATTTGCCTGGGTAGACCTCATCACAAGTAAGATAGCGATCACCAATGAATTGTTGTCCGGGTTGGTTCACGTCGAAGGTTTCTGGGAGTCTCTATCTTCTCAAATAGACTGAGAATGAGTCTCTTCCATCGTTAGGGAAGTGAACTTCTCTAATCTCGACGGTATCATCAGCCAAGAAATAGTGCCACTCGAACTGGAGATCACCACTTTAGGTGAAGAATCTAAGCACTTTTCTGTCGTGATCGAGGAATTGCTTTTGGGATGGAACTCTTCCTCCGCCAAGCTTCTTCTCAAGGAATTCGAGGAGTTCTGGATCCTTCTTTGGTGGAATTGGAATGCAAGAAGTAACGAAAGCGTCTTCTGGGCACATTTAAGCTTCAGATTGAGGTTATCCCATATTGATGAAAAATTCTCTGGTATATTAATCAGCGTCATAGACTCTAATAGCTCTTCCACAAATTCCGATATCGAGTCCTACGCTGAAATCTTCTGGCTAGAATGGCATTTTTGAGCCGTCTTGCTTCAAAACCATTTGCCTGTTAAGGAATGCTCCTTATGGAGTTCCACTGTTGACCATTTTTGGTTCTGTGATGAGAATTGATCTATCTTCAAGGAAGTAGAAAATGCATAATTTTCTGATTCTGAAATTCTCAAGTCTAGATTCAACTACACTCTCTTTGAAATAGCCATAAAATCTGAGTACCTATATTAATTTAAATAAACATATAAATAAAGAAGTTTGAATAATATTTAAACAAAAAATGAGAGGCCGCGGTTGTTGAAACAACATCAAAGGTGTAACTTGCATTTATCAATCAATTAGGTCACTCCAAAATGTTCTTTTCGGTTACTATTCATTCCATATGGCCATCGAAGCGCCAAAATGTTTTGAATAACTGACATTAAGAACGTAAAGGACATGAGAGACCATATAATTGATTTTGAATTTTGCAGTATGGCAGTTTTAAAAATAGAAGCATGTTACACCATTTTTAAGGATGCCTCTCAAAATAATTGGAACCGATACCTCATCAGAAGTAATCGGAGGACACCACGTCGCTCAATCATTGGCCTCAATTTGGTTTTGAAATGTTACTTACCTATTTGTCAAGCTTGACGAATGTTGGTTCAAAGAGTTCATTCAGATTTGCACCTTGATGGTCTGGATACTATACGTGAGACAAACTTTTGCTCATAAGGTCTTTATCAGGTAAGAAGATCTTTTCAACTTGTCTAGGGAGCGCATGGAGAGGAACTACGACGTTCTTTGCGTTTCTTAAACTTTCTAACTTAACGTGTGAGATTTTCTTGTGGTTCACGACGGTTGGATCGTGTGTGGGCACATAGCCGGGGAGTTTTGGAAAGTTGGAAGCCATTTTTGTAATTGTCCGATATTATATAGAAAGATGTAAAGTGTTTGTCTGCTTGTGAAAAATTTGAGAACTTATTTTTATAAAACGAATTAAATTCAAAGCCTTTATTATAACTTCACCAAAGTAAAATTTCAAAATTTAAATTGACAGATAATTTTTATTTCACTACATTTTGAATCTAACTAGGTAATATTGAAACCAATTATTATAATGTCACAAGAATTTCAAGTCTAAGGGGTTTTGGGGTTTTGGGG
>CAJWSQ010000347.1 GCA_913045895.1 uncultured Flavobacteriales bacterium
TCGTATTCACAAAAGAAATGCAGAATTTCCATTACCCGTTGAAGATGCCGTTGGTGAAATGGATCCCCAAATCTATGAAATGGTTCAGGGAGACGAAACTTACGGTGCTGGTGAAATGTGTGGACTTTGGAACTCTAAAGATGCCCGCGGAACAGGTATTAGCACAGTGTTAACCAAGGCAACTGTTGCTAAAGCCGGAGTTGAGATTGCTAACTTATTGGGTATTAAAAGGCTTTGGGTTCTCTGTGCCCCGTATACCGTAGGCATGGTAGAAGAAGCAGGATTTAGAATTATAAAATCTTTAGGAGATCAGGGAACTTTCCCATATCCACGTCCTGATTTACCTGCAACCATTTTAAGATTAGATGATGCCGATCAGTTACCAACTGCTACAGACGGTAACCGAACAGATATTTTTGACTTGAGAAATAAACCTGTTCAGAAGAAAGTTGAAATAGGACCTAAAGGAGAAATTATAGTGGAATATGATCTGATGATCAAAAACTTATAATAATCATGACCAAGATTGTTAATCACCTTATTTTACTGCTAACACTCATTTCGTGCCAATTTGTTTATTCTCAAAATAACGCTGTTGCTCTTCAAGCAGATCACGTAGAGCGCTATTTAGGAACTCATATTTCAATACTTCCTGGGAGTTACACTTTTGAAGAGGCGCTTAATAATTCTACAGAATGGCAGAACTCTACAGATGCAATTGTTTCACTAGGAATTCCATCCAATGGTGTTTGGCTTAAATTACCTGTCAATAACCAAGTAGATGATATTGGTTATATTCTTGAAATTGAGAATGCTATCATAGATACTGTTCGTGTGTATCTCAAGAAAAATGGTGAATACTCTATGATTGAGTCTGGAGAAAGCAAGCCTTTCGATGATAGAATCTATGATTATCAAAACTTTCTATATCCACTAGATGTAGACTATGGATACTCAGAGATCTACATGTATATCTCAAGTGACGAGCAACTTAATTTACCCATCAGCATTGGTTCTGAGTCAGATAAATTGAATAGCATCACCAATCGTGATATGCTTTTTGGGTTGTATTCAGGAATCATCCTTGTGATGTTTTTCTATAACTTTTTCATCTATACCACAACGCGAGATAGTAGCTACTTATACTACATCATGTACATTTTGTTTGTAGGTATGGTACAAGCAGCTTTAGATGGATACGGTTATCGCTTCCTTTGGTCTAACTCTGTTTTGTGGCAGAAATACAGTTTGAATTTCCTCAATGCTGGAACTGCGCTGTTTTCATATCTCTTCTTCTCTAAATTCATCCACTTAAATCACATCATGCCAAAATGGAAATATCCATTTATGGTTTTAATTGGGTTGTATTTCATTCAAATAGGTTTGGCGTTGGCAGGACAAGAAGCATTGGCTTATAATATTATGAATGGAACAGCCATGTTATTAGCAATATTGTTTGTTGTAGCATCTATTGTTGCCATCCGTAAAAAACAACGTCAGGCACGTTATTTCTTAATTGCATGGTTATCGTTTTTTACTTCTATAATCATCTTTGTGCTTAAAGATGTTGGAGTTTTACCGTATTCATTCTTCACTTCTAATGTGTTGAAATTCGGGTCTAGTTTAGAAGTTGTTTTACTTTCTTTCGGTTTGGCCGATAGAATCAATATCTTGAAACAAGAGAAGGAGGAAAGTCAAAAACAAGCACTTGCTGCTTCTAGAGAGAATGAGCGCATCATACGCGAGCAAAATATCATCTTAGAAGAAAAAGTGAAAGAACGTACCAAAGAGTTAAACGAAGCTTTGGTAAATGTTCAGAATGCACAAACTCAATTGGTAGAGCAAGAAAAGATGGCGTCTTTAGGTCAGCTTACAGCTGGTATTGCTCATGAAATCAATAACCCCATCAACTTTGTAACCGCAAATGTGAAACCGCTAACACGCGATATTCAAGATATTTTTGAGGTATTAGATGCGTATGAAGAAATCAATTCTGGCATAGAATACGATGCTAAAAAGGCTGAGATTGAGGAGTTGAAAGAAGAGCTGGAATTAGACTTCATCAGAAAAGAAATAGAATCGTTACTTCAAGGGGTTGATGATGGAGCTAAACGAACTGCTGAAATCGTTAGAGGATTGAAAATTTTCTCTCGAATGGACGAGCAAGATCTTAAACGTGTAGATTTAATTGAAGGGATAGAATCAACTCTAACACTCTTAAATAGTTCAATGAAAGGAATTATCGAGATCAATAGAGATTACGATGATGTTCCTAAAATTGAGTGTTACGCTGGTAAGTTAAATCAGGTGTTTATGAACATCTTAAGCAATGCCGTGCATGCTATCAAGCATAAAGAAGGTGGCGATGGTAAAG
>CAJWSQ010000348.1 GCA_913045895.1 uncultured Flavobacteriales bacterium
TGTATAAAGGTGGTTATGATTGGTCTAAACAATTTAGGAAATCAGCAAGAATAGTTGGAGATGTTTTAGGTAAGTACCATCCACACGGTGATTCCTCTGTATACGATACAATGGTTAGAATGGCTCAGCACTGGTCCTTAAGATATCCTTTGGTTGATGGTCAAGGTAATTTTGGTTCTGTTGACGGGGATAGTCCTGCTGCTATGCGATACACTGAAGCCCGACTTAAAAGAACTGCTGAGGAGTTGCTTTCAGATTTAGAAAAGGATACAGTTGATTTTTCGCCCAATTTTGATGATTCTCTTAGCGAACCCACTGTTTTGCCAACTAGAATACCCAATTTGTTGGTTAATGGTTCTTCCGGAATAGCCGTTGGTATGGCTACTAATATGGCTCCTCATAATTTAACGGAAGTTATAGATGGTACTATAGCATATATAAACAATAAAGAAATTGACATAGATGGATTGATGGAATATGTCAAAGCTCCTGATTTCCCAACTGGTGGAACTATTTATGGATATGAAGGTGTTAAAAATGCTTTTCATGAAGGGAAGGGTAGGATTGTGATGAGGGCAAAAGCTGCTATAGAAGAAATTAGAGAAAATAGAGAAGCAATAATAGTAACTGAAATTCCATATCAAGTAAACAAAGCTGATATGATACAAAAAACTGCTTCTTTAGTTAACGAAGGTAAGCTTGTTGGTATTTCTGAAATTAGAGACGAATCAGACAGAAATGGAATGAGGATTGTCTACGAAATTAAAAGAGACGCAATACCTAATGTTGTATTAAACAAATTATATAAGTACACATCTCTACAGACCTCATTTTCAGTTAACAACATTGCTCTAGTAAAGGGTAGGCCAGTTGTTTTAAACTTAAAAGATTTAATAGTTCATTTCGTAGATCACCGTCATGAGGTTGTTGTAAGAAGATCGAAGTTTGAGCTTAAAAAAGCAGAAGATAGAGCTCATATATTAGAAGGTTTAATTATCGCATCAGATAATATTGACGAAGTTATAGCTTTAATCAGAGGTTCTAAAAGTCCTGATGAAGCCAGAGATAAATTGATTAGTAAATTTAAACTATCTGATCTTCAGTCTAGGGCAATTGTTGAAATGAGATTAAGACAATTAACGGGCTTAGAACAAGATAAATTAAGAGCAGAATATGACGATTTATTGAAAGTGATTGAAGACTTGAAAGATATTCTTAATAGAGAAGATAGAAGAATGGATATCATAAAGACTGAATTAGAAGAAGTAAAGAAAAAATTTGGTGATGAAAGAAGATCAATTATTGAATATTCTGCCAATGAAATGAAAATTGAGGATTTAATTCCTAATGCAGAAGTTGCAATTACAATTTCTCATGCTGGTTATATAAAAAGAACCAGCCTTAATGAATATAAAGTTCAAAATAGAGGAGGAGTTGGCTCCAAAGGATCTTCCACAAGAGAAAAAGACTTTTTGGAAGAATTATTTGTTGCAACTAATCATAACTGGCTTTTAATATTTACCGAAAAAGGCAAATGTTTTTGGATGCGTATATTTGAAGTCCCAGAGGGTAATAAGGCGGCTAAAGGACGGGCAATTCAAAACCTTATCAATATAGAACAAGACGATAAAGTAAAAGCGTATGTGGTAGTAAAAGACATAAAAGATGAAGAGTATACTTCCAATAATTTTATTGTAATGTGTACTAAAAGGGGAATCATCAAAAAGACGAGTCTTGAAGCTTATTCCAGACCTAGAACCAACGGTATTAATGCCATAGGTATAAGAGAAGGTGATGAATTACTTGAAGCAAAATTAACTAATGGAACAAGTGAAATATTAATGGCTATCAATTCAGGAAGAGCAATTAGATTTAACGAATCAAATGTAAGATCTATGGGTAGAACAGCTTCTGGTGTGAGAGGAATAAATATTTCTGAAAGTGACGAAGTAATTGGAATGGTTTGTGTAGAAGATTTTTCCAGAACTATAATGGTTGTTTCAGAAAATGGATATGGTAAGAGAACATTACTTAACGATCCAGAAACTAAGGAACCAATATATAGAGTTACTAATAGAGGAGGTAAAGGAGTTAAAACTTTAAATGTTACAGAAAAGACCGGAAATTTAATTGCGATAAAGTCTGTAACAGATGAAGATGATTTAATGATTATAAACAAATCTGGAATTACTATAAGGATGCATGTTGCTGATATAAGAACTCAGGGTAGAGCAACCCAAGGAGTTAAATTGATTAATCTAAAAGGAAAAGATCAGATTGCGGCTGTTGCAAAAGTGGAAAAGGACGATGAGGAAGATATGATAGATGATAATATTGAAGGAATTGAAAACTCAAATACTAATATT
>CAJWSQ010000349.1 GCA_913045895.1 uncultured Flavobacteriales bacterium
AGAGTTTGAATTAAGCAGAAATAGTTAAATCTTAATTAAGAATGAAAAAGTCTCGAAGACTTTATTTTTTATTGTAATTTGTCTAATCCAATAGTTGATATTCTGTTTTAGGAATAGAAAAAATGAAAAATACCATCTTATACATCCTCGTGTTTTTTACGCTCACTTCATGTGTTGATGAAAAGCCATTAGTACGAAAACATTTGTTTTATTTACAGGTACAACAAAAAGTATATCCAGGACTTCACGATCGTGTATATAGAATTGATGAAAACTCATTAACTATTCAAGAGTTACAATCTAAAGGTCATTCAGTTGGATTTAGCTATGAACTAATTTATTCCAAGAAACTTAGCTTAACTGAACAGCAAATGATTTATAAAAAACTACTACTAATTAGACCTTTAGAAGAACATTATGGTCACTCCATAATTGATGGAATGGTAACGAAATTTGATTATATCATTAATGGTGATCATGGAAGTATCGTTCTTGAGAATACTGCTGTAGAAGAGGTTAATGAATTGATTTCCACCTTGAATTCAGTTATAAGAAGCGAAAAATATAAAGCAAATCATCTATTTTCATTTGTAGATCCATAATGTGTTAGTTTATTGAATTATATAAAAAAAGCCCCAAACACAAACTGCATTCGAGGCTTATCAATTCACTAATTTATTTCTTACAATGAAACAACTAGTTCTTCTAATGGCTTGCGTACTTTAGGCATATCTTTAGTTACATCATCATCAGAGCGATATCCCAACGATAGCATAACTACAGGGAAATATCCTTCTAACACATCTCCCAATGCTTCTTTCATTGCGGTTGGATCAAATCCTTCCATCGGACATGAATCCACACCCAATTCTGCTGCAGCCAAAATGGCTTGAGCTAACGGGATATACGCTTGACGTGATGACCATTTTTCAAATTCACCATCTACTTTGCTTTCAATAGCACCAGTAATGGTATTTGTTATTTGTCCAATCAACTCATCATTCAATTGGCGTTGTTCTTTCACCAATTGCATGTAATCAGTAATTAGGTCTTTTGAATATTCTTCGCGATATCCAAAAACAACTAAATCTGATAATGTAGACATCTGCGGCTGATTGTAAGCAGCAGCCTTAACAGCGTCAGATAATTTATCTTGGTTAATGTGAATTACTTTTAATGGTTGCAAACCGAATGAAGTAGGCGCCAAATTGATGCTTTCTAAAATTGTTTTTAGTTCATTATCAGGGACTCTCTTACCATTGTATTGTTTGGTAGCGTATCTCCATTCTTGTAATTTCTGAATACTCATTTCTTTATTTAGGTTATAATTATATGTATGTACACGTATTTAACGGTTGTGGGTTAGAAATTGTTCACACTTTTTTAGATTTGATGCATGAAAACTTTTGGAGAGCAGGCAGCAGAATATTTGTGTAACATAGAAATTCCAGCTATTCCTAGGGAGTTTGACGTGCTTACTCCATTTGAAAATCAACAAGTTCAAGAGTTAATTCATAGATTTTACACGAAGTATTTCAACGATTCAAATTCACGCACTTTTTTGTTTGGAATTAATCCAGGAAGATTTGGATCGGGTAGAACGGGAATTGGATTTACAGATCCTATAATTTTAAATCAGTTGGGTTTTCAGAATGATTTAGAACAGAGAAGTGAGCTATCTGCAACTTATGTTTACGAGCTGATAGAATACATGGGCGGGATTGAGTGGTTCTATCAACATTTCTATATTTCAGCCATGTCGCCCGTTGGCTATTTGAAAGACGGGGTCAATATCAATTACTACGATGATAAAGCGCTTCAGGCTTCATTGGAAGATTACATGGTTCGTCAAATAGAATTGCAATTAGAGTTTGGTGCAAACCGCAAAAAGGCAATCAGTGTAGGGAAGGGGAAGAACTTTGCATTTTTATCTAAACTCAATAAAAAACACGGGTGGTTTCATGAAATTGATCACATTCCACATCCACGGTATGTTATGCAATACCGCAGAAAGCAAAAGCCAGAAATTATAGATCAGTCGGCTAAAGTACTTCTATCTAGCCTTTGATTTTTAGTAGTTTGTAGATTTCTGGTCTTTCGTATTCTACCACATCAAAGGGTTGCATTTTTCCCAATTGTAAATTTTCAATGGAATTTCGAATCAATCGGAGCGTAGGGAAGCCAACTTGAGCCGTCATTTTTCGCACTTGTCGGTTTTTACCCTCGGTTAATGACAGGTTAATCCAACTCAATCCCAACTTCTGGCTGTATGAGAATGAAACTTGTCTGGGAGCTAACTCAGGAGCTTCTATGCGCTCAGCTTTGGCTGGCTTGGTCTGATATCTCGAATTTTTG
>CAJWSQ010000350.1 GCA_913045895.1 uncultured Flavobacteriales bacterium
AACAAACCAGAAGAAAAACCACAATTTCCTACGATGCAAATACCAGGAATGTAAAATAAATCCAAAAAAGTTTGGTAGTATCAAATAAATTTCGTATATTTGTACAAATAATAAATTATAATTAAGTCAATAAATAAGTAAACATGGAAAAACAACAATTAAATCGCTTCGTATCGAAGTACAATTTAGCAGGTTTAGTAGAATCTGTAAAGTGGGAATCAAAGGATGGCTCACTAACAACATCATTCATCTCGGATGATAAATCAGTATTGGGTTCAGTAACAATGAAAGAATTTGAAGGTGATGATGCAGAGTTTGGTGTATATGATACAACTAAACTTTCAAAAATGTTATCAGTTCTTGGTAATGATGTAGACTTCTCAATATCTGATATTGATGGTAAAGCAGTATCTTTAAAGTTTAAAGATAAATCAACATCTGTAAATTATATGTTAGCTGATTTATCAGTTATCCCTAATGTACCAGATTTGAAACAATTACCAGATTTTAATGCTGAAATTAAATTAGATTCAAACTTTATATCTACATTTATCAGAGCAAAGGGAGCTCTACAAGATGAGAATAACTTTACATTTACTTGTAAGGATAATAAAGGAACTATTGTACTAGGACATTCTAACATTAACACTAACAGAATTAACATTGATGTTGATTGTACATGTGAAGGTGATGTAAATCCTATATCATATTCAGCTACATACCTAAAAGAGATATTAGTTGCAAACAAAGAAGCAACAGATGCTACCTTAAAGATTTCATCACAAGGATTGGCACATATTTCCTTTTCAATCGATAACTATGAATCGAATTATTATTTGGTAGAGATTCAATCATAATGGCTAAGAAATATTTTTACGAACAAAGTAAATTTTCCGAGTTTAAATCAAACACAACTTATCATCAGCTCCTTGAAAAGACTGATGATGAGTTTAATGATTGGGCAAGGTTAATCCGTAAGGAGATTGTAGATGCGTGGGATATTGATGGACAACCTCCTGTTAAAGGAAAAGATGAAGCACAAATTATTAGTCATTTTGGTAAACTAAAAAAAGATGATTGTGATTTCTTTATTAAAGATGATGATGATTCTGAATCACTTGGTATTATTAAAAACTTTAATAAAAGTCAAAGTGTAGTAAATCAGTTTTTTCCTACAATGTTAAAAACTAGAATTTCTATTGGTGAATCCGCTGATGGTGGTACATCAATTTATGATTATTTCGCTGAAGATTCTTTAGAAGATGGTTTTATTAAAACAATGGCAAGAGCAGTTAAGAGAGATTCTATGTACGCATGGTGTCGTTCATTAACAACTGTTAAAGATGAAAATGCTTTTTGGAATGGACAAACACCATATAAGTTCGTAAAGGATGCATATGATGGTAAGATATTTAAAGGGAAGTGGGAAAATCATGATATTGTACTTCACAGAACAACTGAGGCTTCTATTAGAAAATATGGACCTTTAAATGAAAACAAACAAACCTATGGAACAATCTTATTCTTAACTGGTAAACAGGTAAGAAGATTAATAAAAGAAGGATGTTTAAATAAACGACAGATTTCAAATATTGGTGATGTACCCGATTCAAAAACATTGAAAAATGGTAAGATAGTCAAGTATGTATATAATGTTAGATGGTATAATATCAATGATGGTATCTTTCCTAGGATTATACAAGCATTTAGATTAGGATTAGGACAACCTGCTGTAAACTTCCCTGCATTAACTGCAAAGTGGATTTACGAAAACTATACTAATCATATTGAACAAGAAGAACCTCTTCACATTTATGATTCATCAAGTGGTTGGGGTGGTAGAATCATGGGAGCAATGAGTAGTAGAAAGAAAACTCATTACGTTGGTACAGACCCTAATCCAGATAACTTCATTGATGATTTGGGTATTTCTAGATATGAATACATGGCAAAGTACTACAATGATAATGTAGTTGATACTCATTCAGAAACAATGAGCAACTTCTTTGCAGTAGTTGTGTCCGTAACCACCATAACCTCCATGACCGTATCCAGCGGGTCCTGGTTGGCAAACGGTAACCATTTGCACGTCAGTTTTCTTTTCAAAGGTAACCTCAACGGTTTTAGCAGTAGTGTCTTCAGTTTTTTGCTCGTATTTGTAGGTGCACACTTCTTGAGGAACAACTTCAATGCTTTCTGTGCAGACAGTACGGGTAATAGTGTAGGTGAAGTCAATATCAACAATGATTTTGATAGGTAAAACAACATCGGCGCACGAAGCCTCAACTGTTGGGGTGCACACTTCAGCAGATTCAATCACATCAACAACAGTGCAGTTTTCTGTGGGTT
>CAJWSQ010000351.1 GCA_913045895.1 uncultured Flavobacteriales bacterium
CTGTCGCTGCCCACTTGCCTATGGAATTTCTTTGTTTGGGGTCCACGCGCAGGTTCATATGTTTTATGTATTTGTTGATGCATTTCATATATTTATTAATACATTAACTAAACTAGAAAGATATTAGAAAATGGCTAATATATTAGATAACATACAAGTAGTTTCTGACTTCAAACATCTCCAGATTCGCGAACTAACAGATCAGGGGACATATTACAGAAGATTAATAATCTGTGGGGAGACTCTCGCAGAAGCAGAGTTTCAAAAAGTTAAGGATGCAGCAGAAGAACTTTGGACTGATGAAGTAAAAGATGCTTGGACAACTTTTCAAAGTGCTGCTCCTGTTGGGGTAGAATGACAAAAGCAAGACAGAGTTAGACTAAATTCCACTAATCCCCACCTTTACTAAATAATAGAAGAAAAGGTTTTAACTACAGGGAGATTTTTGATGGCACTGACTTTAAATAAACAAACAGTAAATTTTGTATTGGATCAAGGGGCTACCTTTGAAAAGACCATTACTGCTAAGAACACAGCAGCTGGTAATGTGACCATATCTTCCGGCACTACTTCAGCCAAATTAAGACAATCTACCTACTCTGGTAACAATATACATACTTTCACAACTTCCACTACTGGATCTAATGTGACAATTTCTATGACTGCAACAAATACTGCAAACGTTGCTGCTGGTCAGTATGTATATGATATAGAATACACTCAGTCTGATGCCACTACTGTAGAGAGATTAGCAGAAGGTATTGTAACCGTATCCCCACAGTCTACGAAGTAAGGATTTAACAAATGACTCAACCTACATCTAGAACTACATTTAAAGATTATTGTAAAAGAAAATTGGGGCATCCAGTTGTTGAACTGAATCTTGATGATGACCAAATTGAAGACACTATTGATGACGCAGTAACTTACTGGCAGGAGTATCACTTTGATGGTACACATCCAGAATTTGTAAAAAAACAAATTACTGCTTCGACACAACTATTAGCCTCATCACCAACTGGTACTTTTTCTGGTGGAGAAACTATTGAGGGAGGAACGAGTGGGTTAAGAGCTACACTTGCTGACTTTATTAGTTCAAACAATACAATAAGATATTCAAGACCTGTTACAAAAAATAATTCCAATGCCATAGCAGTTGGAGATGGTAACACATTCTACACCGATACCACAACAACATGGACTGCTGGAGAGACTATTACTGGAGCTTCAAGTGGTGCAACAGCAACGGTTCATGCTTCTACAACTCAAACTATCGGTGATATAGATAATCATTATCTTTCTTTAGATGAGAGTTATATCGGTATTACAGGGATTATACCACTTACCGAAAATTTGAATGGTAGTACAAACATGTTTTCTGTCAACTATCAGTACGCGTTGAATGATTTGTATACGATGGGTTCAGCTGGTGATATGAAAAACTATGTTTTCACACAACAATACCTTTCTACTATTCAAAATCTTTTTTCTGGAATGCCCAGATTTAGATTCAATCGTCACAGAGATAGAGTTTATCTTGATATAGATTGGAGTTCTGATCTTAAAATAGACGACTTTGTTATAGTTGAAGCTTACGCATCTATGAATCCAGACACATACACTGATGCTTACAGTGATATTTTTCTCAAAAAATATTGTACAGCACTAATGAAGAGGCAATGGGGAATGAACCTTATAAAATTTGAAGGTGTTCAATTGCCAGGAGGTATTACTCTAAACGGACGACAACTATATGATGACGCAATTACAGAAATTGAAAAATTAGAAGTTGAAGGAAGGCTAGAGTATCAGCTGCCCGATGACTTCTACATGGGTTAGAGGATATAAATGGCTACCAATCACTACTTTAATCATTTCGGAAAAAATACACCAGAACAAAAGCTTGTTGAAAGTCTTTTAATAGAGTCTATCAAATCTTTTGGTATTGATGTTCACTATATGCCTAGAACTGAAGTTAATACAGATTCTATCTACGGAGAGGATCGTATTTCTAAGTTTGAAGATGCTCGTATTGTAGAAGTTTACATTAAGAGTATAGATGGATTTGAGGGTGATGGTACTTTTGTAAGTAACTTTGGACTAGAAGTAAGAGATCAAATTACATTTACAATTTCTCGTAGAAGATTTATAGATTTAAATTTTGAAGGAAGTAATAGAGATAAAGAACCATTAGAGGGTGACCTTATTTTCTTTCCTTTGTCTGAGTCCCTATTTGAGATTAAACACGTGCAAGATACGAATGTTTTCTATCAGATGGGTGGACTACAGACTTTTGATTTAGTTTGTGAGCTCTTTGAGTACTCCGATGAAGC
>CAJWSQ010000352.1 GCA_913045895.1 uncultured Flavobacteriales bacterium
ACCCCAAAACCCCAAAACCCCATCGATTTGAAAAGTATAGAAATAGGTAAGATAATAAGACTATTCTGATGTTCTATAATGCTATATATACCCGATTTGTAATAATTATTAGTTTTATGCTTGATCAATTTTCAGTTTGACACTTAAATATTCATATGAGTCGATTTTAAAGCTAGTAGAGTATTTTTTAGTTATGACTATATAATTTTTAATTTGATATTAAATAGTAAAACTAACTCACATACTCTTATGCAAAGTACTCTTCAACAATCACCTGCTTTCCAAAAGCTCTGTCAAGACCATGGATAACTTACCATCATTGAGAAGCTTAGAGGCTCTATCCTTAACGGAAGGTTCAAGATCAGAGGCAAGCTCTCTGAAGGATCCTTCGGTTAAATCTACACTGGGTACGACACCTTAAATAGAAAAAATGGAGTCAAAAACCCAGTCATTATTAAATTTACTCAAAACCACGCCATGAACGATGTCGAATTCGAAGCTCTCACCAAAGTTTACCAGAACGCCAAGCTCCAGAAGACTCAAGACATGTTTGCCGAGACCTACAACAAGGGCAAGCTTTTGGTCACCGACAAAGGGCTCCCAATCGACCAAGATCTGGTTAAGAAAATATAGAAGTAAGATACCAGCTAGATTGAGACTTAAGTTAAAAAATTGGAAACTCAAGTTTGGTCTTATATTGTCTAGGATAAGCTCGGTAAGACCCTCGAGGACTACTTGTTCGAGAGAGCAGAGGCCTTCACCGAGAAGACCGTACTCCAAATTGGAATCCAACTTTTGGACTCTTTGAAACTGATCCATAACACCGGCTTCCTCTACAACGATCTCAAGCTTAACAACATCGTGATCGGTGACGCTGAGGAACACAAGAACCACACAAAATCCCTTCACAAAATCAGAATCATTGATTTCGGTCTCGCTCAAAAATACTACGATTCTAACGGTGAGCATATCCCAATGAAGAAGCAAGGAACTTTCAAGGGTAACATCATCTTCGCCAGTAGAAACGCTTTCAATCTGTTGACTTAGAGCCGAAGAGATGACCTCATTTCTCTTTGCTACTTCTTGCTTTACACCATCGACGGTGACCTGCCATTCCTCCTGAAGCAAGAGGACAACCCAGAACAAGAGGTTAATATGACCAAGAAAGAGAAGGAAAGAAATCAGCAAAAAGAGTTCTAAAGGATCAAAGAGCTTAAGAACATTATGAACCCAGATCTCTTGTGCGAGAGCCCAGAGGCTAAAATTTTGCAGCCATTCATTCAAGAGATCTTTGATCTTGAATTTGAAGAAACTCCAGACTATGATAAACTAAGATTCCATCTGGTCAAGGGTATTCTAGATTTGAATGAGACCCCAAGTAAAGAATACGATTGGAACGTCGCCTTCGCTCATGGTACCAACGAGATCGAAGAATGCCCAAAGAACATTTCTAGCGAGAGCCTCAAGGACTTTGATCTCAAAATTGACGAAGATGACTTTGATATGGAAATTATGGAAGAATCTAAAAAAGAAGACTGTGAGATGGACAGCCGAGAAATGGAACAAATCATTTAGCAACCAATCTAAATGGTTTCTCCATATGATAACCTCAATAAGAAAATGAGCATGCATGGTGGCTACCAGTTCCGTCACAACACGAACTAAGACGCTATGCAAAGGCACGACATACCTCAGTCTCTAGGTGCTTCTGTTCTTAAGATGAACTTAGACCAGCAAGTTGATAGTGAATAATCTTACTATAAATCTCAGCGTCATAATCAACCATCAGATTTCTGTATGGCAGTCCAATCCGAGAACGAGAAACACCAAAAAGTTATAAAAAGAAAGATGCAAGCTCAGAGGAAGGCCCAGGGTGGTCTCAATAACATACTTGGTGACTCCGCATCCCAAACCAGTGATATCTCCCCAAGAAACTGAGTTGTATGAATCCTTTTTCACGAAACTTATAATATTTATAAAAAACACTGAAATTAAGCGATAAGGCTGATCTCAGCGTTTTTAACGAATCGTTGACCCTATAAAACATATGAAGTCAAAAGCCGACAAATCATTTGTCATAAATTCAAAGTCACTTTGAATTGAGTAAGACAAGTTTGATTGGTTGGTGCCTGACCCAAAAACTATAAGTTGATGGCCATACGTAATAAATAATATGGTAGTATTAGATCATCCTATCTAATAGAGTAAGCCATATATTATTTATTTGAAACCATCAATATTTATAAACTTTTAATCAACTAACAAAGTAATTAATCCAAGCATAAAATTTCATTTTTTCATTTTCAACATTTAA
>CAJWSQ010000353.1 GCA_913045895.1 uncultured Flavobacteriales bacterium
AAGAAACATCAAGCAGATTTGCCAATAACGAAATCGTAGAAGTTACCGCTTCTGAATTCGATCGTGAGCTTGCCGCTACCAGAGATAGCATCATCATTAATGGTGATAAAGCACAATGGAAAAATAAATGGATGGCTGCAGGTAACGAGGTTACTTGGAACATGGTTCATTATGATGTGCAGCTCATTGGTGGTACTGTTCTTCACCAAGGTAAAATTGCTGAGATGCAAACAGGTGAGGGTAAAACGTTGGTTGCAACTTTACCCGTATATCTAAATGCACTTCCAGGTAGAGGTGTTCACCTAGTAACGGTGAATGATTACTTAGCCCGAAGAGATTCGGAGTGGATGGGTCCGATTTTCGAATTCCATGGTTTGAGTATCGATTGTATTGATAAACATCGTCCAAATTCTAAAGAACGTAGAAAAGCATATCAAGCAGATATTACTTATGGAACCAATAATGAGTTTGGTTTCGATTACCTGAGAGACAACATGGCCACTTCTCCTGAAGATTTGGTTCAGCGTAAACACAACTACGCCATTGTCGATGAGGTCGATTCAGTATTGATTGATGATGCTCGTACTCCATTGATTATCTCAGGGCCAACGCCAAAAGGTGATGTTCACATGTTTGATGAACTTAAACCTAAAGTTGAAAGGTTAGTTGGTGAGCAACGTAAATTGGTTACCAAATTATTGACCGATGCTAAGAAAATGTTGCGCGAGGCTGATTCAGTTAGCGACAAAAAGCAAGCAGCCAAGCTAGTTGAAGACGGACAGTTAGCATTACTTAGAGCTTTTAGAGGTTTACCAAAAAACAAGGCTCTAATTAAGTTCTTAAGCGAAGGCGGTATAAAGCAACAACTTCAAAAAGTTGAAAATTACTACTTGCAAGATCAAGGTAAAGACATGCCAAAAGTGGATGCTGAGCTTTACTTTGTGATTGATGAAAAGATGAACTCGGTTGAATTAACCGAAAAAGGTATTGACCTCGTTAGTACTTCAACGGAAGACCGTAACTTCTTTATCTTACCGGATATCGCTACTGATATTAGTGCAATTGAAAAATCAGCTGAACCAGACCAAGAAAAACTACAAAAGAAAGAAGCTTTATTGAACGATTATTCTGTGAAAGCAGAACGTGTTCACACTGTAGATAAACTCCTAAAAGCGTATTGCATGTTTGAGAAAGACGTGGAATATGTGGTGATGGATAACAAAGTGAAAATCGTTGATGAGCAGACTGGTCGTATCATGGAAGGCCGTAGATATTCAGACGGTTTGCACCAAGCGATTGAGGCCAAAGAAAATGTAAGAATTGAAGCTTCAACTCAAACTTACGCTACAGTTACATTGCAGAACTACTTCCGTATGTACAACAAACTGTCTGGTATGACAGGTACTGCCGAAACGGAAGCTGGTGAATTCTGGGAAATCTACAAGCTAGATGTAGTTATTATTCCTACAAATAGACCAATAGCACGTGACGATAGAGATGATTTAGTTTTCAAAACTGCGCGTGAAAAATTCAATGCAGTAATTGAAGAGGTCGTAAAATTACAAGGTCAAGGAAGACCAATTTTGGTGGGTACAACTTCAGTAGAAGTTTCTGAATTATTGGGACGTATGCTTACCATGCGTAAAATAAAACACCAAGTATTAAATGCCAAGTTACACCAGAAAGAGGCTGAAATTGTTCAACACGCTGGTGAGTCTGGAATGGTAACCATTGCAACCAATATGGCTGGTCGTGGTACAGATATCAAGCTTTCTGATGAAACTAAAAAAGCTGGTGGTTTAGCCATCATTGGTACTGAAAGACACGAATCTAGACGTGTTGACCGTCAGCTACGTGGTCGTGCTGGTCGTCAAGGAGATCCAGGTTCTTCTCAGTTCTTTGTATCACTTGAAGATAATTTGATGCGTTTATTTGGTTCTGATCGTATTGCCAAATTAATGGATCGCATGGGACATGAGGATGGTGAAGTAATTCAACATAGCATGATCTCTAAAAGTATTGAACGAGCTCAACGCAAAGTAGAAGAAAACAACTTTGGAGTTCGTAAACACTTGTTGGAGTATGATGATGTTATGAACCAACAACGTGAAGTAATATACAAACGTAGAAGACACGCACTTCACGGTGAACGTTTGAAAGTGGATGTTGCCAACAGCATTTACGATCTTGTTGAAGGCATCGTTAGTGATTACCAGTCTACTAAAGATTATGATGGATTCAGACTAGAGTTAATTGGAACGCTTCACATTGAAAGTCCAATTTCTGCTGAAGAATTTGCTAAAACCAACACCA
>CAJWSQ010000354.1 GCA_913045895.1 uncultured Flavobacteriales bacterium
CTGAAAAACTCCAGCAAGTACCAGTTCTACCTTGACTCTGAACTTCTGTAGCTTCAATATCTGCAACTACAGTAAATTCGTATTTACTACCTTCTTTATTGGTGATTATATCCTGCGCTTGTGCAGAAACAAATAATCCCGCTACGGCGGCTAATAAAACTATTTTTTTCATTGGATGCTTGTTTTTTTTGGCTTGCAAGTTACATAATTCTAACTGACTTATACATAATTGCGAAACTCTTAAAAGTTAATTAAAGGTTTGTAAAAAGTTTTTGTTCTATGTAATGTATTAAAGAATGTATTACTTTAATGTGTATTTCTTGTACTCTATCGGCATAATCAGAATGTGGGGCACGTATTTCTACATCCGCTAAGTTTGCAAGCTCTCCGCCTGTTTTACCAGTAAAAGCGACAACTATCATTCCTTGCTCCTTAGCTACTTTAGCAGCATTAATAACGTTAGCAGAATTACCACTAGTACTAATTGCAATTAATACATCGCCCTTAAATCCCATTCCTTGCACATAACGCGAAAATACAGCATCAGCTCCATAGTCGTTAATTACACAAGACATATAAGACGGGTCGGAAATAGACATGGCAGGAAGCGAAGGTCTATCCCCACGGAATCTACCAGAAAGCTCTTCTGCAAAATGCATGGCATCACTCATTGACCCACCATTTCCGCAAGAAATAATTTTGCGATTGTTTTGAATAGCTTCCAACATCAATTGACTTGCAGCTTCAATGTTTTTGAAGTTGTTTTCATCAGCCATAAAGGCTTTTAAAACTTTTGCGCTTTCTTCAAATTGGTCTTGGATAAACTGCAAGCTCATTGTTTGGATCTTTTGGCTCAAAGATAATTTACTTGCTAGAATCGGTAAGCTATTCCGGGTCTAATTACAAATGAACGGGTAAGTCCGTCTGGTCTAACTTCTCTCGTAATGATTGGAAACCCCATTTGTATATCTGCAACCCAATGCTCGTTGAATTTATAACTCCCACCAGCAGTAACGTTAAGCGTGAGTCCTGCGGAGTTTTCAATTTCAATTCTTTCTGTGTTTAATGATGTTGTGTCGGAATAAACCTCCATTTCATCATTAGCAAGATGATAGATTGGTAAAATACCCACTTTGAAAAGCGCATTATCTGTCTCAAATGCTTTTTCAACACGAAGCATTACATCGGGCTTACGAATCAAATTGGTAGATTCGAAATAAGCAGATTCATCGGGCCATTGTAGCGGTGTGTATTGGTTGTCGTTTTGTTGAATGGCAGGAATTTGAACACCAAAAGCAAATGCCCAACTGGTGTATTTAAAGTTCATGCCAGCCATAAAATCATAAGTACCTAAAGAAGGCTGATAGGGCATAGGTAAGTCTTTTCCATCAATAGCATCATCGGCATTTCCAGAAGCAATTCGAACTCCTGCAGTTGCAGAAACACTCAAATCATTTTTATCGTAAAAACGATGGCTGTATGACATTTGAAAATCACCTAGACCGTTATTAGAACCCAAAATACCACTGGCAATTACATACGGGATTTTAATCTGAATCTGATTGTTGTCATCCATGTTGAATTTTCCCTGAACCTGAGGGATAAACAGGTTGGTACTTTTCTCACCCATTTCATAGCCAAAAACGAATTTCACCTCGTTGCGCAATTTGTCTTCACCTTGAATTCCAGACATAGAACCCATGGTACAAAAAACAGCATCACTACATCCTTGACTATAACCCCAAATGGGAAGTGACGAAATAGCCAATAAAACCAATACGCGTTTGAACATGATTGCAAGATACTTAAAACAAAAAATCCCGATTCACATGAGTGAACCGGGATTGAAAATGACCCTTCTGGGAAATTATTTATTGAATGCTTTTTTACCACGATCTAACCAATCGATGAATAAATCAATGTCTGGATCATAAGCCGCTGACTCATGTAATTGATTTCCTTCATGATCTATGAATACGTAATATGGTTGTGAATTGGTACCGAATTTGGCAGCTTCAAAATCGCTCCATTTGTTACCAACGGTTTTTACTTTTTTACCAGTTGTTTCAGAAACATATTGATCTTCTTCTGCAAGTTTTGTTTTCTCATCTACGTAGAGTGAAATTAAAACCACATCGTTTCTAAGTCTTTCTAAAACTCGTGGATCACTCCAAACTTGCTCTTCCATTTTACGGCAGTTTACACAAGCCCATCCTGTAAAATCAAGCATTACTGGTTTTCCAACTTCTTTAGCATAAGCCATTCCTGTTTCATAATCGTGAAAACAGTTTAAGTTGTGTGGACAGTGAGC
>CAJWSQ010000355.1 GCA_913045895.1 uncultured Flavobacteriales bacterium
CCAGCCAACAAGCGCGAAGCACTGCTAGAAGGCGAATTGGATTATTTGGAAGGAGATAGTCCTTTACGATCCGATTGTTTGTATGGACCAAATTCACCCGGATTCCATGGGCTTTCATCAGCAACCATTCCACACCATTCTAAAGACTCTTTAATATAATCTTCAGCACCTGGTACAAAACGATTTTGATCGGTATCTTCTATACGAAGTAGAAAATCTCCTCCGTGTTTTTTTGCAAATAAATAGTTGTACAAAGCTGTACGTACTCCCCCCATGTGTAATGGACCAGTTGGACTGGGAGCAAAGCGAACACGAACTTTATCGGACATGTAATTTCAATTTTGGCCGACAAAGGTAAAAAAGAACTAGTTGTATTTATTAGAAAGATGGACGAGATCCTACACCACCTCTACCGCTAGATTTAAATCTTCTGATAACCATAAATTGAAGATAGAAATAAGCATCGTTATCATCCTTACCTCTAATTCCTCCAGTACCACCTCTTCCTACAGTTCTTCTATCTGCTAGAGCAGCAGCAACATCACCGTAAGCTTCTCGAATAGCATCGTTATCATAATAATCTGTACTTACATCATCAAGGTAATCAGTGAATGCAAAACGAGCACCACCTTCTAAACCTATTGACCAATAACGATCTAAGTTTAGTTTCATTCCAATATTTACAGGGATAGCAATTGCTACTTGGCTATATTGACTTGTACCTGGTTCAAGACCTTGACCTTCAGTACTTAATTCACGTAAATCGTAATATGTACCCTCATATTCAGCTTGTGGGTTGTAGTAAAGAGCAGTAACACCAGTTGCTACATAAAGGCTAAAATTAACACCAACACCACTCACTCTTGATCTAAAGTATCTTCCTTTATAACGTGTTCCTCTTGGTACGTCATCAGAAATTAGATAAACTTCAATCATTGGTGAAACTTCAGTAATTGAAGTTCTTACACTTAAATTTCTGTTTTTTCTTCCTTCATTTTCTGTGAAAGAATCATCGCCACTAACTCTCATCCAGTTTAAACTTGTTCTGAATGAAGCTCTAGGACTAATTTTGTAGCGATATCCGATTCCGGTTGCTAAGTTTGTAGCCGACAAGTTCATGGCTGAGAAGCCTTTTGCTGTTGTAGGAGCACCACCTAAGTCACCAAGCATCTGACTGGCTCCAACACCAACAAACATTTCGTGACGGTATCTATGCCATAATTGAGCATTACTTGTTAACGGAAGTAGCAACAAGATAAACGCAGCAACGTTTAACCAAAAGGAATTGAAGATTTTCATGGTAGCTTTATTAAAAGTTAGGCACCAATTAATTAGGTTTACAATTTAAGAGGTCACGCCAAAAATAAACAATGAATCGACTTGAAAAAAATATTGTTTTAAAGCTTAACCATTTCATTAAGGAATTTTACCGTAATGAATTGATTAAGGGATTGTTGATATCCTTGCTATTGCTCATTTTATTGGCTATAGTATTTATTTTTTCAGAATACTTTATTGGTTTTAATTCTTGGGTAAGAGGATTCATGTTTTATGGTTTTTTGGGTATATCCACTTTTGTTGTTATCCAATATATACTACTACCTATATCTGGAATTCTAGGATTAAAGAAGGATTTAACACCTGAAAAAGCAGCTAAAGTTATCGGTGATTTCTTTCCAGAAGTATCAGATAAATTACTTAACAGCATTCAACTTCAACAGGCTGAACAATCAGATTTAGTTTTAGCCACAATTGCCAAAAAAGAAGAAGAATTAAGACCTCTTAATTTTGAAATGGCAATTCAGCGTAATTGGATGAAATCTTTGATTCCTAGTGTTGGAATTCTTTTGATTTTCATTTTAACAATTTCATGGATTAGACCCGATGTTGTTTCTACTGGGTCGAAACACATTTTTGAATACGATGTAGCTTATCATTTAATTCCTCCTTTTGAAATTCAATTTTCAGATTCACTTCAAGTTAAAAGAGGAGAAGATTTTGACATTCAATTTGAAGTAAAAGGTGATGAAATACCTCAATCGTTCGAATTGAAAAAGAATGACGCAACTTTCATTTTTCAGAAAGAAGGACTGAGAACGTTTCAACAAACTGTTAAGCAAGTACAAAATGATGTAGAGTTTTACATTACATCAGGAAAATATATTCTTGGCCCGTATACCATTAAGGTACTTACTAACCCTCGTTTAACACAAGCTAACTTACAAATTGATTATCCTGAATATCTCGACAGAAAATCTGAAGAAATTTCTATTTCTAAAAACATCAATA
>CAJWSQ010000356.1 GCA_913045895.1 uncultured Flavobacteriales bacterium
GCACCAGCTTCTTTTTTGGCTTTGTCCCATGCATCGGTTAGCTCTTCATCCGTTCTAACGACACGCATACCACGACCGCCACCACCAGCAGTTGCTTTAATGATAACAGGATACTTGATTTTTTTAGCTGTTTTAATAGCCTCTTCAAGTGTATCTATAACTCCATCAGATCCAGGAACAACTGGTACACCAGCTTCTTTCATGGTTTTTTTCGCAGAAGCTTTATCTCCCATTCGGTCGATATCTTCTGGAGAAGCACCAATGAATTTAATTCCATGATCTTGGCATGTTTTAGAGAATTTAGCATTCTCAGACAAGAAACCATATCCCGGGTGAACAGCATCAGCATTTGTGATTTCACAAGCTGCAATGATGTTAGGGATATTTAAGTATGATTTGGTACTAGCAGCAGGACCAATACACACAGCTTCATCTGCGAATCTAACGTGCAAACTATCGGCATCGGCTGTTGAATACACAGCAACCGTTTGGATGCCCATTTCTTTAGCCGTGCGAATTACGCGCAGCGCAATTTCGCCTCTGTTGGCAATTAATATCTTTTTAAACATGAAAATTCAGTTTTAAAGTTTATCCACTCGGGATAATTGGCAGAATAAATTATGACGGATCTACCAAGAAAAGAGGTTGATCATACTCAACTGGAGTAGAATCATCAACCAAAACTTTCACGATTTTACCAGAAACTTCAGATTCAATTTCATTGAACAACTTCATTGCTTCAATGATACAGATTGTTTGTCCTGGTTTGATTACATCACCTACTTCTACAAAAGAAGGTTTGTCTGGAGACGGTGAACGGTAGAAAGTACCGATCATTGGAGACTTAACTGTGATGTATTTAGAATCATCAGATGGAGCTTCTTTTTTCGCTTCAGCAGCTGGTGCTGGAGCAGGAGCCGGTGCAGGTTGAGCCGGCATAGCAGCTGGCATTTGCATTTGTGGCATGGCTGGCATCGTCATTTGAGCCACCATTGGTTGCTGTTCAACAGCCTGAGCACCTTTTTTATTAGTTCCTTCTGATTTAATGATGATCTTGAAATCTTTTGTTTCAAGTTCAACCTCGCTCGCGCCAGATTTAGATACGAACTTAATTAGTGCTTGAATCTCATTTAAATCCATAAAATGCAGTTTTAGCAATAAGTAAAAATAGCAATTTGATTTGGCTTATTGAGCATCATATGCCCATTTGAGGTAAATAGAACCCCAAGTAAAACCACCACCAAAGGCTGCTAAGATTAAATTATCTCCTTTTTTAAGTTTGTTTTCCCATTCCCAAAGACAAAGTGGAATGGTTCCATTCGTAGTGTTTCCATAGCGCTGAATGTTAATCATAACTTTTTCTTCAGAAACACCCATAGCTCTTCTTGTAGCTTCAATAATTCTCAAGTTTGCTTGATGGGGTACCAAATAAGCTACGTCTTCAGCTTGAAGGTTGTTGCGCTCCATTATTTTTCTAGAAACGTCAGCCATGTTGCTTACAGCAGCTTTAAATACGGGTTGACCTTCTTGATAAACGTAATGAAGTCTTTGATCTATTGTTTCGTGCGTTGGCGGATAGCAAGATCCACCTGCTTTTTGGTGTAGATGAACTCTTCCAGCACCATCACTTTTCATGATGGTATCTTGAATTCCGAGTCCTTCGCTATTTGGTTCTAGCATAACGCAAGCACCACCGTCACCAAAAATGATACATGTTGAACGGTCTTGATAATCGATAATGCTCGACATTTTATCAAAACCACAAATAATTACTTTTTTGTATTTGCCAGTTTCTATGTACTGACTACCCGTTGTTAGGGCATATATAAATCCTGAACAAGCAGCATTTACATCAAAACCAAAAGCATTTTTTAATCCTACTTTATCAGCAACGATGTTCGCTGTTGCTGGAAAAATTAAGTCTGGAGTAACAGAAGCAAAAATGATTAAATCTACTTCTTCAGCTTTGGTATTGGTTTTCTTTAAAAGCTCTTTAATTGCAGGTGCCGCCATGTCTGATGGTCCCTTACCCTCGCCTTTAAGAATTCTTCTTTCTTTAATTCCTGTACGGGTGGTAATCCATTCATCATTGGTATCAACTATGGTTTCTAACTCTTTGTTAGTTAACACATAATCGGGTACAAAACCGGCAACACCAGTTATAGCAGCTTGAATATTTGCCATCTTTAATTAAAAGCTTTTTGAATTTTGTTAGGCAACTCAGTGTGGGCAACTTCGGCCGCAAGTTTAAGCATTTTTTTAACGGCAGTAGGACTTGACTTTCCATG
>CAJWSQ010000357.1 GCA_913045895.1 uncultured Flavobacteriales bacterium
AAACAGAGAGGATTGTAAGCTCTATGACAGGTTTATCATCACAAATGAATAGCATCTCTGACCCATTGCAAGAAAATTTTGAGAAGCTTACCCGTTCATTTGATCTCTCAGATAAAATTAACAATAACCTTTCTGAGCTCAATGCCTCCACTGAAATTATCAGTGATAACTTCCAGTCTTTGGCTGGTTCTGTTGAAGCCCTCAACCCAGAGTTTTCTAAATTAAATGAAAACGTAGAAAAGGCTGTAGAGGTTCCCGCAACTATTCACCTGGATCTTGCTAAGATTGGCGATTCATCCAAAAAACTCATCACAGACTTCACCAACCTCTCTGACTCAGCAGAGGACCTAGAGCCTCAAGTTTCTGAATTAAGTACCAAATTAGCGCTCTCCATTGATTACGTGAATGATTCAATTAGATCTCTGGAAGAAACTATTAGAACCAATAAAGAATTGCTACAGACAAATAAATCATTTTTAGAAGAAAATATTCAGCATTCACAAAACTTAATCAAGCAAATTCATGGATCTTTGTTTGAAAGTGCTGAAAGCATCAAAGCAGGTAATAATGCTATTCAAGATAATCTAAAAGATTTAGTTAATAGAATTGCCGATACGCCATACCCTGTCTTGCAAGAAGAGCAGATCAAGCAATTCAAAAAAGCAGTTGATAGATTAGATCAACTTGTTGAATCTTCAAATGAAATGAAGAAAACAGATTAAGAATGTCTAAGTCAGCCAACGATACCTTGTTTGGCATGACTCTTACAGAGTTAGTTATTATCTTATTTTTTATCATGTTACTTCTGGCCATGGCCAATATTCAAGAGCTCACTGAACGAATTCCCGAGAATGAAGATGACATAGTCCCAGCATCCACCGTGATAGATCTCCTGATTCCAAATGGAGAAATTAACTCAGACCTCATCCCGCTTGATTTGATTAAAGAACAAATAGCTAAACTTCAAGAGGACAAGGAAGAGCTTGAGGAGATGAAGCAATTAGCCGAAGGCGAGGGTGACGGTGATTGTAAGGAAGGTGGTAACTGGATTAATTCTAAATGTGCTGATCTTTGTTGGGCTATTGACTCTGAAGGAAGCAAAAGAAACTACGATGTTTTGTTAGATATAGGAATGTGCCAGAACACCTTAGTTGTTAAAAGATCTCAATGGCTTGAAAACAAAGAATCTAATTTTGTACAAGTTCCTGGAGCATTAGAAGCAGCTCAACAAAATGTAATGTCTAAAGCTGAGTTATATGCTTACTTAGATGATATTAAAAAACCCGGTTATGAAAAAACACCAAAGCAATGCTTTCATGTTGTTAGATTAATTGCTCTTGAACAAATTTATGAAAACCCTTGGACAAAAAATTTAAAAGAAGTTCAGCAAAGGGTAAGTACTGAGTTATATACGCTTGGTGATTATGGTTATAAAAACATAAGAGAACAATTCCCAGAAGACATATGTAATGTTGTTAATGATTCACAGCCAGCTCCCATTAAAAATGTTGGTAATGATGTTCCAGAGATTAAATCTTTTCAGGAACCCGTATCTAAAATTGAAAATAAAACCTTTTCTGAAAGTACCTTGAGTATTGTTAATGCAAAATTAGAATTTTCTTCATTCATAGATGCATTTACCAAAGAATGCACAAGATCCAAGGCTACTAGAAACAATGAGGTAAGCTTTAATTACGAAATTTCACTTAACAATAAGGGAAAAGTAATGGATGTTAAATCATTGCCTGAAAATACCCTGGTTAATTCCAGTCTCAAGAGATTGGATTCAATGACTAAGAAAGCTATAAGAAAATCTAAATTTACACCTAAGTATCTTGAGGGTATTGCAGTTTCATCAACCTTAGTTCAAAAAATACCTTTTGGACAGAATGCTTGCACTTAATGTTGAGATAGACAAAAGTCTATATTAGTTAATTCCTTTTGAATTGTAGTCTTGATGTATTCTCCAGAACATCCAAGCACTGATAATATTTAAAACTGCCCAAGGCGCTCTTTCATATAAAAATATTGGAAAAATTGGGTTATATAAAAACGCCATAATAAAAAATATGGGACCGCCGTAAATAAACATTTGACCTTCAGTTAAATCAATCTTTCTAAACTGAATCTTAGATGGCATATCCTTCATTGCAAAAATAAAACCTGCGCACATCACTATTCTTGAAAAATAATAAAATTCTGTGGGTAGAGGAAGTACCAGAAATAAGGAGAAGTAAAAAAGGTATTGGTATTTATTATCCATTCTTATTAAGA
>CAJWSQ010000358.1 GCA_913045895.1 uncultured Flavobacteriales bacterium
TCCCCAAAACCCCAAAACCCCGAAATAGTGAAAAATAGAGCAATATAATATTAGATTAAAAATTTGAATTTGAATAACCATAATTCAATTTGTAGACGGAATATTGTGACAATATATAAAATTATTATTTAAAAAGTATAACATATATAAAATGACTGATCGTGAAGGCGAAAAGAAATATGTAGTAAGTATACTATCATTTTAACCAAATCCATCTATTGTAAGCCAGAACAGCTGATACATGTCATCTATAAGCTTTTTGAGCTTATCAGAGTTAGCTTGAAGCATTTAAAAATGTGGTTTAGCTCTGGCACAAATTTTACTAAAATTTGAACATAGATTGGATAAATTTGAAATTTGAATATTTGAATGGATTACTAAATACCTTTTGACCTATACAGATTCTCTTCGACACGAGCAAGAAAGAAATGTTAAATCCCAATCAAGGTTATCAAAAAATGGTCAAGAAGCTGAGAAGAGACTACAAATGCGAAATTAATAAACAGGAGCTCACTCTTAAAAGAATGAAAGAGTGTAATATGCTTTTGCTTGGAGGGCCAAGGCTTCCTTTCAATGCTTAAGAGCTATAAGATATCAGACGCTACGTCGAAGAAGGAGGCAAAGTAGTTATCATGATGTCAGAAGGTGGTGAAACTAAGTAAAATACAAATATCAATGCACTTCTAGAGCAAGTCGGCATCAGTGTCAACACAGACTGCGTTATTAGGAAGACCTTTCATAAATATCTTCATCCAAAAGAGGCCTTCGTTGGCAATGGTTGTTTGAGCGAGGAGCTAGTAAAGTAAGTAATCAAATAGCTGATTTAGTAATATTTCTAAATTTAAAATATAGGTCCGCAAATGGAGTTAAAGAAAAAGAGGAGAACAAACCGGGAAAGTATTCCAAGAAATATAGAGACACCAAAGATGATCTTGCGCACAGAGATGAGAATGGTGGACTTAAATTCGTATACCCTTATGGTGCAACAATCAATGTGAGAAAACCCAGCTACTCCTTATTGAGTAGTGGACCTATTAGTTTTCCCGCAAACAGACCACTTGCATCATTCTATATGAGTCTCAAGAGAGGAAAATTATTTATCATGGGATCCATGCAATTTTTCCATGATGATTTCTTTGAGAAGGAAGACAACCAAAAAATATAAAACGCAATTTTTAGATGGATGATGATGGACGAGGGAAACCTTGAGTAAAGCATAAAGAATGAGCCTGAGTTAAGTGAATATCATCACGTACCAGACATTACTGCCCTTGCAGATAGATTAAGATCATGTCTTCAAGAGTCCGATGAGCTCCCTAAAGACTTCACAACTCTTTTCAATGAGAATCTGTACAAATTTGACACTGACCTGATCCCAGAGACGCTGGAATTGTATAAAACGCTTAATGTGAAGCATGAGCCACTTACGCTAATTCCTCCACAATTTGAAACGCCTATGCCTGCCTTACAAGCTGCTGTTTTCCCTCCTTCTCTGAAAGAACTTCCTCCACCAAGTCTTGAACTCTTTGACCTTGATGCATAATTCGCAAGTGAGAAGATTAAGATGGCATAAATGACGAACAGATGTACTGACGATGATGTTGACTACTACATCAAGGAATGCGGGGACATATTAGGAGTTAGCTCTTAAATCAACAATCCTGATGATCCAAAAGCTATTCTCCATTATATATTTCAGGAAATCGTCAAATACAAGTCCAGCTCCTTATCATGAAGTGAGAGTGATCGTGCGGATGCTCTCTCAAATAGGGTTTTTGCGGCAGGTTAACCCGTCAAGCATGCTAACGATTAAAGGTCTGATGCAAACTCGGCTGTGGGCAGCGCCCGTGCAGCCAATTCTGCACTGGCTAATTCTGATATGGATGGAGGCATGCCTGACTCGGACAACTCTTATGCTGAGCTCTAGAAATTGCATTGAAAAATTTATATTTGTGTTGTATATGAGAGTATGCATAAAATTTATTAACAGTATTCTTTTGCTACGCCTTTTGACTTATATCTTTTGGGGCACCACTCCAAGGTATAAATCAATCATTAATTATGCATAACTTTTCAACATCTTCTAATCAATTCATTCTCTATTTACAATTCTTTCCAAATCTTCAGAATTTCAATCCATTATTATCTTTATCTTTTCATCTATTTTAAAATCTTTACCTGCAAATAATTCAAAATTATTATTGCACTGATATCATTTATTAGGGGTTTTGGGGTTTTGGGG
>CAJWSQ010000359.1 GCA_913045895.1 uncultured Flavobacteriales bacterium
AACTTTTCTTTTGGATCAATATGGTGCTATTACAAAAGGCTATGCACTAAAACCCCATACAACTCCTTCTCTTTATTTGAACCTCAGATTTAGTGATAACCATACCTCGGTTTATTCAGACATTAATGATTACAACAGTTTACAAAAAGAAATCAAATCTTTTAAACCTGATTTTATTTTTCATTTAGCAGCCCAACCGCTTGTTTTGGAATCTTATGAAGATCCCAAAACAACTTTTGAAACAAATTTTAATGGGACTTTAAATCTTTTAGAGGTACTTAGGGAAACAAAAAGTCCTTGTTCAGCTATTTTTATTACGACTGATAAAGTTTATGAAAATAAAGAATTGAATCTTCCTTTTTCTGAAGAAGATAAATTGGGAGGAAAAGATCCGTATAGCTCAAGTAAAGCAGCTTGTGAACTTTTAATACATTCATATCACACTTCTTTTTTTAAAGATTCTAAAATAAATATTGCTAGTGTTCGAGCTGGAAATGTAATTGGAGGGGGGGATTGGTCTGATAATAGATTGATACCTGACATCATCCGCTCTGTTTTTGAAAACAAACCTTTAGAAATCAGAAATCCAGATGCTACCCGACCGTGGCAGCATGTTTTGGAGCCACTTGCCGGCTATCTATTGTTAGCAGCGCGATTATATGAAGAACCAAAACGCTGGGATGGATCATGGAACTTTGGCCCATCAACAAATGAAGTGCATACTGTAGAGGATGTAGCTAAAGTAATAATTAGCTATTTAGGTAAAGGGTCTATTGAAATAGTTGGATCTCAAACACAGGTGCATGAAGCGGGCTTACTCCAGTTGAATTGTGACAAGGCCCACCAACTACTAGGCTGGCATCCCCGCTGGAACCCAGAGTTGACGTTCAAGGCAACAGCTCTTTGGTATAAAAACATAATGAATGGGGAAGATGCTGAGCATACTACCCGAGCACAAATTCATGAATTTTTCCCGGAGTTATCATGATAGACGGAGTTATAGTCACACCTTTAAAACAAATCCAAACAAGTTCATTTTTTAACCCAATAAATATATATTTGACATCTTTTACACAGGAGCAAACGGAGCCATTGAATTAATAACAATGTCAGGTACCGATCACGTCATTGTTTCGGGTTTAAAAAACAAACCAAATCTTGAAGAAATGGCCTTTAAATCGTATGGCAATGCTGAAGGTGGATTAGCCTGGATCGCAAAAATGACAATCAGTTCACTTGAAAAATCCTCCGCACCAGCTATGAGTGATGTTGTTTTTGTAAGTGTTTATAATAAAATCTGTTTCCTTTTAATCCTATAACACAAATTGCTATATTGAAAACACGTACTAACTTCTTTTAATCGTCATCTTCTTTTATCGTCATTGGAATAATACTTAAACCAACACGGTACCTTACTCCACAGGAAAAAACGTTTACTGGCTACATGACTTCCAAAGCAACAGCCACCGCATCAAATGGTCAAATTGCAGTATTACTATGGGGTGAAGGTAGTAAAGCATGTGGTATTCAAATGATCAGTAACGACGGCACATCAACAGTATGGGGTCCAACAGATTACGCCACCGATTCTAACTTGGAAGGTACCGATTTGAAATTTAGTGCAGACAATACACTCATTGGTGTAAGTGGACATGGTAAATATTTAAAAACGAATAAATTCTATTCGGGCAAAGTAGTTATTGTTCAAGCATCCAACGGAAATAAAAAAACAGTCACAGAAATCACCACATTAGGCAATCCCGAATTAATTTACAACGAGTGTTGGGGTTTAGTAGATGCAGGAAAAGGTTTTGTGGTGGCGTGTGGTACTGGTATTGAAGGATGTGGTAGTTTTACAGGTGCATTGAAAACATCTTGCGATGCTGGTGAAGGTGACCCTAATTTAAAATCGATTAAATTTGGTCCAGGTATATGGGCAAGTATGGCTGCCAAAGTGAATTACGATGGTACTTTAAGTTGGCAAAGAATGGACAACTACCGTGGTGCCGAAGATGTTGCGTACACCAAAGGTACGCCGTACGTTGCACCATCCTCCAGTGCTAGTGAATGGGTGATTGCAAATGCAGATGGTAGTTTAGCATTTGTTCAAGATGAAAGTTTGGGTTATGGTATCATGAAATTGAAAAATAGTGGTGGTACTACACTTACACCAGGGAATAATAATGGTGCACCTGGTACTTCTCCTGCACCTGGTACTTCTCCAGCACCTGGTACTTCTCCT
>CAJWSQ010000360.1 GCA_913045895.1 uncultured Flavobacteriales bacterium
TTCACTTAAATCTTTTGAGAATTTCGATTCTAATTCATTTATTCTGACCTCCAAAGTATGGATTTTAAAATCATGCAAATGTTCATGGACGGAAGCTATGGCAATGTCCAGTATTTGAGTGATAGTGTTGTACATGAATACACCAAGTGCATGTATTGTATTGACGATCGAATTGAAAATAGAAGAGGATTAGGTTTCGATAAACCTGTAACTGATGGTGAGGGCGGACCAACTTGTCAATGTGTGAGTTTAGCTAGTTTCGGACATACTGGTTTCACTGGAACAATTGGCTGGGCAGATCCTGAAGCTAATCTGGTTTATATATTTTTGAGTAACCGTGTTTATCCAGATGCTCAAAACAAGAAACTAATCAGTTTAAATATCCGTACGGATATCATGCAAGTCATCTACGATGCCAATAATGGCGCTGATATCAATCCAAAACCGAATCCATGAATATTGGAATAGTTTGTTACCCAACCTTCGGAGGTAGTGGCGTTGTAGCCACAGAACTCGGACACGCATTAGCCAAAAAAGGACATAAGGTTCATTTTATTACATATAATCAACCAGTTCGATTAGATATTCTAGAAACCAATATCTATTACCATGAGGTTAATGTGAAGGATTATCCACTATTTCAGTATCAACCATACGAACTGGCTTTATCCAGTAAAATGGTGAATACGGTAATTGATGAAAAACTGGACGTTCTTCATGTACATTATGCTATTCCGCATGCATATGCCGCATTTATGGCAAAACAAATTTTGAAGGATAGAGGCATTCATATTTCGGTGATTACAACCTTACATGGTACTGATATCACTTTAGTAGGTAAAAATCCATCATACAAAGAGGCTGTTGAATTTAGTATCAATCACAGTGATTGTGTGACTAGTGTTTCTGAAAGTTTAAAACAACAGACATACGACTTTTTTAATTGCAGAAAAGAGATTCGTGTAATTCCGAATTTCATTGATTTGTCTCTATATGAAGGCGATCAAAACTGTGCAAAAGCGAATTTGGCATCTGAAGGACAAAAGATTGTAACTCATATTTCGAACTTCAGAAAACTGAAAAGAACTCAGGATGTGGTTAAAGTTTTCCATGGAATTTGGAAAGAAATTCCAGCGAAGTTGATTTTGGTTGGAGATGGGCCTGAAAGGGTAAAGGCAGAGCAGTTGGCTAAAGATTTAGGAATGGGAAGAGATGTGATATATCTTGGGAAAACTACAGAGGTTGAGCGCGTTTTATGTGCTTCAGATCTGTTTATACTTCCGTCAGAGTCTGAGAGTTTTGGTTTAGCAGCACTGGAGGCGATGGCTGCTGAAGTTCCTGTGATTTCTTCAAATGCAGGTGGTTTGCCAGAGGTTAATATTGATGGAGTTACTGGTTATATCAGTCCTGTTGGAGATATTGATGATATGGTTAAAAATAGCCTTTCTATTTTAACAGACGAATTGAAATTAGCTCAAATGAAACAAGGTGCTAGAGAGCAGGCAGAAAAGTTTGAGTTAGAAAAAATACTACCTCAGTACGAAAACTTGTACAAAGAGATAGTTGCCGTGAAACAACCCGTTTCTTAATTTACTTTTCCGTATTTAAAAGTGGCAGATTTAGGCATAGTTCCACTTTTACCTGAAATGGAAGTGGTTAAGCTATCTCCTGTGATCTCGTATCTAATTACTTGAGGGAAATCGTAATTAGGATTTGTGAATTCTGCAAAACCTTCTCTTGATGTGGATAGAATGAAATCTACTGGTTTTGGGTTTTCTTCTACATCAGCGGTGTAGGTTAGTATTCCATTCTTCGTCTTGATGGTCATGTTTTCCATTACAGTAGTGTCTTCTAAAGTGATGAAAATAGATTTCCCATATAGTGAATCAGCTGACGATTTCCACACTTCTTGCTGGGTTGTAACGTTGTAAGTTCTTGACCAAGTTCCTTCAAGCCATTTTAAATCTTCAACAGAATTAGAAGAACAAGCAGTTAAAAGAGCTAAAAAGCAAGTTGAAATAAACAAGTGACGGATCATTTTGGTATTATATTTGAAATTGAAAAGAATCAAAACGCAGAATTATGAAAAATATCAGTTTGTTAGGAGTTGTCGTTGTTTTGTTATCCGTGTTTTCTTCTTGTTCTAAATGCTACGAGTGTACTCGTAAAATTGCTGTAGAAGTAGATACTGACGGTGACGGTGTTTTAGAAACAGAATACGTTGATGACACTGA
>CAJWSQ010000361.1 GCA_913045895.1 uncultured Flavobacteriales bacterium
ATCCTCGCGAAGAGCAAAAACAAGCAGTTCATTCAAACTAATCTAACAACTCAGGTTCATTCAACAGCCTTGGCTACAAAATTGTTCACAATAAAGACTTATTGAAAAAGAAGAAAAACCAGTTTTAAAAGCAACAGAACGAGATGTCGGACGCTTCAAGTGAAAATGACGATGAGCAAAAGGACGAGATGTCAGATTACATTGATGAAAACTTTGAAGTGAGGAGCATCTTTGAATGAAAGTAAAATATAATGCTCCACATATTTTTGAGGTAGCGCCGCCGTTGCACCATGTAGGTCAATTAGTTCAATCATATACGACTGTAGATAGAACTGGTAAGTTTAATACTTTTGATATGATGTATGATGAAATTCCAACTGTAGGAAAATTCAATAAGTCTTGGGAAGAGTGTTGCATGGATGCAGCCAAAGAACTATGGAAATTAGGAAAACCCATAGAACTATTTTGGAGCGGTGGAATTGACAGCAGCGGAGCTTTGATAGCACTATTAGAAACTAAATCTGATTCTGATGTATTGAATATTAGATACACGCAAGATTCTATAGATGAGTTTCCTCTGATGTGGGAGAAATTAGTAAAACACAGAAATGATCCTCTTCCACATAAAGAAATGTTGGTTGATACTTTATTTGAGAATCATGATATCATAAAAGTTACAGGTGAGTGTGGTGACCAGTTATTCGGTAGTGATGCCTTACATGCAAACTTAGATAAACATGCAGATGATTGGGAGAATATTTTTTCTTGGTCTAATAATAACTTATTTAATATAAAATCTGATACGCCAGTGGATACACAAGAAAATTACGAATATAAAAAAAATCAGTTAGCTAAAGTTTTATTTGAACATGTGGACTACTCGCCAGTTGAAATAAAAACAATATTTGATTTATTTTGGTGGTGTAATTTTTGCTTTAAGTGGCAAGATGTAGATAGTCGTATGATTTTTACGTTTTCTACTACAGCAGATTGGAAGTCCACGATAAGTTTTTTTAACACTGAGGATTTTCAGAGATGGTCTATAACTAACCACGATATAAAACATGGGGGTACTTGGGAGACATATAAACAACCGGCTAAGGAATATATCAACAAATACATTAAAGATGAAACTTATAGAAAAAGTAAAACAAAAGAACCCTCATTAATTAAAATTTTGGCTGGATCAATTGATATAGAATATAATTATGAATATAGACAGATGCGGAGAAAAAGGCCTAATATAATTAAGTTAGTATTAGAGGATGGTAGATATTGGAGGAATAGTGATAAAATTCCACAGGAGGTTTACGAATCATGCCTAAAAATTTAAATGAACATTTCTATTTAACCTAAATAAATCATGGTAGAACAATCAGTATATCTAGGAAATCCTAACCTCAAAAGAGCCAATGTTGCTCAGTCGTGGACAAAGGAAGAACTTAAAGAGTATCAACGTTGTATGGCAGACCCACAGTATTTTGTGGAAAACTATATTATGATTGTATCTTTGGATGAAGGTCTAGTACCTTTTAAACTCTATGATTTTCAGAAGGAAATGATAGGAACGTTTCATCAGAATCGTTTTACTATATGTAAGCTTCCTAGACAGTCTGGAAAATCTACTACTATTATTGCATATTTACTTCATTATGTTTTGTTTAATCCTAGTGTGAATGTGGCTATCCTTGCCAATAAGGCTGCTACTGCAAGGGACTTACTTGGGAGACTTCAACTCGCATATGAACACTTACCCAAGTGGTTACAACAAGGCGTTATGTCTTGGAACAAAGGCAGCTTGGAGTTAGAAAATGGTAGTAAAATACTCGCATCTTCTACTTCTGCAAGCGCTGTTCGTGGTGGGTCTTATAATATTATATTTCTGGATGAGTTTGCCTACGTCCCAGCAAACGTTGCAGAACAGTTCTTTAGTTCAGTCTATCCAACAATTAGTTCTGGTAAAACAACCAAGGTAATGATTGTTTCAACTCCACATGGTATGAACATGTTTTATAAGTTGTGGACGGATGCAGAGGAGGGAAGAAATACTTATGTTCCAATTGAAGTACATTGGAGCGAAGTTCCTGGCCGTGATGATAAGTGGAAAGCAGAAACTATTAAGAATACCTCTCAATCTCAATTTAACACAGAGTTTGAATGTGAGTTTCTAGGGTCTATTGATACTTTGATTAGTTCTATGAAAC
>CAJWSQ010000362.1 GCA_913045895.1 uncultured Flavobacteriales bacterium
AGAAATGTAGTTTGCAGAGAAACGTAAAGCTTCATTGCTGTTTGAGAACAGGCTTCGGCTTTCTAGAATAGAAAGACGCTAAAGCCGTTTACGAGTTGGAATGAAGTAGTGAAACGAAAACCGAACATTTCAACAAAAACCTTCAGTAGTCTTGAGTTTTTTGTTCCTTTTTGAGTCAAGTCAAAAAGGAAAGAGGAAAGTGAGCGAAAGGATAAGCTCATATTTTTCTATGAATGCCGTCCGTGAGCAACAATCACCATTCTAAAAATTACTAAATCGAGTCCATTAATGGTTGAGATGCTAAAACGTGGTTCAGCATGACGGAGAATTGATATGCGAACATCTTAATACTTTGTACCTAGTACTTTCGTTCATTCTTCAGCCTTAAGCAGAAATGTATCGAAGCCATCCAAACTGCCAAAAGCTAAAAGCGCTTCTAAAACATGCACTCTCCACTCCAAGAAACACAGTACTTTCACAACAAGTGAAATGCTAGGGGCTTCTAAATCCCGATCATAGAACGCCAATGAATTCACTCAAGTGAAGTCATAAGTGTGTTCTCGATTCCGAGCTATCGGAATATCGGGACACTCAACTCTCAGCTCCTAAACCTTCCAACCTTCAACCATTCACAAAACCTTTTACTTCACCAAAAAGAAAACCCTCCAAGAAAAATCTTGAAGGGCTCAATACAAAATAAGGATTGGAGAGTATTTCTAAAGAAATAGATAGCAGTAGATTATTGCTCTAGCATACTTCTTAACATCCACGCAGCTTTTTCGTGGAATTGTAATCTAGCTGTTAATAAATCAACAGTTGCTTCATCAGTAGCTTCTGCAGCTGGTTCAATTGTTTTACGAATTGTTCTTGTAACAGCTTCGTGTCCTTCTAACAAATCAGCAACCATTTCCTGCTCGCCTAATTTGTTATTTGGAACGTTGATAGATGTCATCTCATTAAAGTCATTCAATGTACCTGGAACATCATATCCAAGCTGACGAATACGTTCAGCTATATCATCAATCGCAGGGAACATCTCTTGGTAATGCTCTTCTGTAATTTCATGGATTGCTTTAAAATGCATTCCTTTAATGTTCCAGTGATAATTTTGAGTCATCAGCATTAAGCAGTATGTATCTGCTAATACAGTTGATAACCCGTGAGCGATTTCAGAACGGGCATTATCAGAAATGCCAGTACTTAATTTAATTCTTTTACGCTCAACTGATTTTACATCTACTTTATCTAATTCTAATACTTCCATTGTAATAATATTTAAAAGGGTTTAACAAAAAATGTGGGTGGTTCTCGATGTACCTCGGAATAATCCGAGATACAATGAGAGGTATGTGTAACGTGCTAGCAGAACAGGTAAGAGAGAGTTGAATTCTGTGAATAATCAGGGGTATGATTATGATTTCATATCTTCTTTAACATCTTCAAAGAAGTCTTTTACATCATCCCATGCATCTTCTGACTCGTCTTTGATGTCGTCAAATGCATCTTCAAAATTGTCTTTTTGATCTTCAAATTCATCTTCGGTTGCATCACCAAGTTCATCCAACTTATCACCGATTTTTTCTTTTTGTTTTTGAAGTGCTTCTTTTGTTGATTCTAATTTAGCTTTAGATTCTGCAGAGATTTCTTCTGATTTGTTTTCAACTTTATTCTCAAGTCTTTCAATTTTTCGATCCGTTTCGTCTGCTAATTCTTGATATTTAGCTTTCATATCATTGATTGCTTTTTCAGACTTGGCTTCCATCTTTTCAGATTTGTGCTCCATCTTTTCTTGTGTATTCTCACTACAACTAGAAAAGATTAATGCGGTAGACAATGCTAAAACGAATGAGGTTACAAATACTTTAGTTTTCATGATATTGAATTTTGAGAGGGTTTATAAAATATTGTTACTAAACCTATTGAAAATTCAATGCCAAAAACTCCTACTTTAAAATTAAGTACAAGGATATCAAATAGTTACGGTTGTTTTATTAGTTGAGCTATTTCTTGAAAAGTGTGTAAATTTTTACACAGTTGTGTGTGAGGTTCACGCCACATAATTAATTTCATATTTATGTGTAATTTAGATTTAAGTGGAAGAAGCATCGTGGTAATTTCTACATCTTGACCTCTGAAGGCTTTTGCAAGAAATGTAGTTTGCAGAGAAACGTAAAGCTTCATTGCTGTTTGAGAACAGGCTT
>CAJWSQ010000363.1 GCA_913045895.1 uncultured Flavobacteriales bacterium
ATAATAGGAGAGTAAAGTTGGCTAGAAATCTTGATCCAAAATGTCGTCAATGTCGTAGAGAAGGTGAAAAATTATTCCTTAAAGGGGAAAAATGCTTTACTGATAAATGCGCTATAGAAAATAGAAATTATCCTCCAGGTCAGCATGGGCAAAGAAGAGCATCTAGGCTTTCTGACTATGGCGTTCAATTAAGAGAAAAACAGAAGCTCAGAAGAATATACGGAATCTTAGAGAAGCAATTCAAAGGTTATTATGCTGAAGCTGATCGAAGAAAGGGTATTACAGGGGAGAATTTACTTCAACTTCTGGAGTCAAGATTAGATAATGTTACATATAAGATGGGTCTTGGTGCTTCTAGAACTGAAGCTAGACAAATTGTTAAGCACAATAGTATTCTTGTTAATGGTAAGAGGGTAAATATTCCATCATACCAAGTAATGCCAGGCGATGAAATTTCAGTAGTAGAGTCTTCCAAAGCTCAGCTGAGAATCAAGGCGGCCTTAGATGCGGCTGCAGAAAGAGGGATTCCTGAATGGTTAGAAGTAGATAGCAAAGCATTTAAAGGTTTATTTAAAAATACACCAGTAAGAGATGATCTCCCTGCAACAATTAATGAATCATTAATTGTTGAGCTTTACTCAAAATAATAAAGTTAAGAATTAAATTTAAAGGAAAACTATGCAAAATAGCCCTACAGAGTATTTAAAGCCAAGAATTGTTGAAGTTGATATAATTAGCCCACAAAGAGCAAAAGTTGTTCTTGAGCCAATGGAGAGAGGCTTTGGATTCACATTAGGTAATGCCCTTAGGAGGGTTTTATTATCTTCGATTCCAGGCTATTCGATAACTGAAGTTAAGATTGACGGTGTTGTTCATGAGTATTCAACTTTAGATGGTGTCCAAGAGGATGTAGTAGACGTATTACTTAACTTAAAAAAAGTAGCGTTAAAAATTCATACTGGGACTGAAGCTACAATAAAAATATCAAAAACAGAGGAAGGGCCAGTAACTGCTGCTGACTTTGATGTAGGTCATGATGTTGAAATAGTTAATCCAGAGCTTGTAATTGCTCATCTTAATAAAAATGGAAAATTGAATATTGAGGCTAAAATAGAAATGGGAAGAGGTTATCAGCCTGTCCCACAAAGACGAAAAGGCCCACAAGAAGATAATTCACTAGGATATATAATGATTGATGCATCATTTAGTCCGATAAATAAAGTAAGTTACATTGTTGAAAGTGCTAGAGTTGAACAAAGGACAGACTTAGATAAATTAATTCTTGATGTTGAAACTAACGGTGTTGTTGATGCAGAGCAAGCTATTCGCGATGCAGCAAGAATTTTGATGGGGCAATTATCTGTTTTTGCAAATTTAGAGAGTGAGTTAACTGAGGTAGAGGTAAACCCTGCACCTGTAATTGACCCAGTTTTATTAAGACCAGTAGATGACCTTGAGTTAACTGTCCGCTCAGCTAATTGCTTGAAGGCAGAAAGTATCTACTATATTGGTGATCTTATTCAAAGAAATGAAAGTGACTTATTAAAGGCACCTAATTTAGGTAGAAAATCATTAAATGAAATTAAAGATATCCTTTCTACAAAAGGGCTTACATTAGGTATGAAGGTCGAAAATTGGCCATCCGATAATGTTGAGCAAGTATAATTGAAAGAATTGGAGTAAAAAATGCGACACGGAAAGACTCATAGAAAACTAAATCGAACAAGTAGCCATAGAAAAGCTATGTTTAAAAACATGGCAACATCATTGCTTCGACATGAAATTATACGTACGACATTACCAAAAGCTAAAGAGCTGAGGAAAATTGCGGAACCATTAATTACACTAGCTAAAGTATCATCAGTTCATAATCAAAGATTGGCATTTAGCCGCTTAAGAGATCGTGAAATTGTTGGTAAATTATTTGGGGAGCTAGGACCGCGATATAATTCACGTAGTGGTGGTTACACTCGAATTTTAAAGTGTGGTTTTAGGAAGGGTGATAATGCTCCAATGGCATATGTAGAGCTTGTAGATCGACCATTGGTAACAAGTGAAGTTAGTGATACTGATAAGTCTATTAATGAATCACTTAAACTAGAAACTAAACCAGCAGCAGCTAAGAAAGAAACTAAACCAGCAGCAGCTAAGAAA
>CAJWSQ010000364.1 GCA_913045895.1 uncultured Flavobacteriales bacterium
TGAAAAGCCCGAAGCGGTAACCAACTTAGCTGGTATTATTGATGAAACCGATGGTGCCATGGTGGCTCGTGGTGATTTAGGTGTTGAAATTCCGATGCAAGAGGTACCAATGGTACAAAAACGCATTGTGAAAATGTGCCAACTACAAGCCAAACCAGTAATTATTGCTACTCAAATGATGGAGAGTATGATTACTAATATTACTCCAACTCGAGCAGAAGTTAACGATGTGGCTAATGCTGTTTTAGATGGCGCTGATGCAGTAATGTTGAGTGGAGAGACATCAGTTGGTAAACATCCAGATGAAGTAATCAAATCGATGTACAAGATTTTGGTTGAAGTGGAGAAAGATGATAGCATCTACTTTAAAGAATTTGAACCAGATCTAAACCAAGACAGATTCTTGTCTGATAATATCTGTTTCTCTGGTGTGCGTTTGGCTAAGCGTTGTAGAGCAAAAGCCATTGTACCAATGACATTCTCGGGATATACAGCATTTAAAATCTCTTCATTTAGACCTGCTGCTGGTATTTATGTATTTACTGGTAACGAAAGATTGCTGAATATTTTGAGTTTATTGTGGGGAACAAGAGGCTTCTATTACGATGAATTCCAAAGTACCGATCAAACGATTGAAGACATCAAAAAGGTGTTGAAGCAAAAAGGATACGTTGAAGAAGACGATGTAATTGTAAACATGACTTCCATGCCGATTAACGAAAAAGGCATGACCAATATGGTGAGAGTGAGTTATGTATAAAACGAAAAAGGCGGTGAATTTACATTCATCGCCTTTCTTATATAAATAAGGATTAAACCCTTTAATTCTTATTGAAATCCGCCAGTTCTCTTAGCTTCTTTGTTGTATTGAATTTGCTTAGTTACCCAGCCTACCAATACCACAAAGATTGCAGCTATAAAAAACCAGTTCACGTAATTATTGCCAGCTTCTAAAATTGCGAAACTTGAGTAAATCAAATCTCCTAAGCCGATTACAAAGTCATTCCACATAATACGTTGTTTTTAAGTGCAACAAATTTAGAATTTCATTTTAAGTACTTGTTGAAAAAATGCAAAGAATTATTCTTTATTGACTCACGATTAATTTGGCTGTTATACTTCTACCGTCTTCAGTTTGTAAATTAAGCCAGTAAGTTCCGTTTGCCAATTTGTGATCAATTCGCATTTCACTATAGGGTGATAATCCAACAGATTTCTGATGTACTATGGATCCGTTGATGTTATAAATGATTAATTCTCCTTCAATTAAAGACGCGCTGATATTTTTAAATTGAATAAAATCCCGACTCGGATTAGGGTAAATCTGAACCCAATTTTCAGTTTCAATGTCGTCAATTCCAACGTTGAAGATGTTAATGGTATCAGTTGATACATCAAACCCACATGCATTGGTAACGGTTAATTCAACAATATAAATACCGCTGCCGCTGTAGTTATGTGAAGGGTTAAACTGTGCACTGCTGAATCCATCCCCAAAAATCCAATTGGCCTGATCGCCTGAAACAGCGTTGCTAGAGAACCCAACTGTTAGTCCAGTATCTGAATAGGTGAAAGAAGCATCGGGAGCAGCACTGATATTTATGGTGTCTAATACGTTAGATATACATCCATTAACAGGATTAATATATTCGCCACTAAATAGCCAATTACCAACACCAGTTGTACTAGGTCTAAACACACTATTTATTCCTGAATTTGTTCCCAGTATGGGTTGAGTGTTAATAATACTCAAAGTTGGACTGTAAAAGGAAGATGTACCATAGTTGGTATTGTCAGTTTCACAGAAGTCTAGGATTGAGTTTTGAGTTATTGCTACAGTGTCATTAATAGTCACTTGTATGAAATTCGGGTTTGAAACACATAGTGAGTCAGAATCGTGGCTTGTGTAATAGAAAGTATGCACTCCTGAAACATAATCCACAGCAAATAGAGTGTCATTAACCAAACTCGTGTCGCTCCATGAAATTAAAGGAGTGTAAGGGAAGGAGCCATTCCAAATATTTAACTGATCATTTAAATACAAAGTATCATTGGCACATATAGTAGCTTGATACCCTGAGATTGAAACCGGGCTGTATAACTGAAGATTGAAAGTATCTTCAACTTGACATGTGTTTTCTGAGTAGCTG
>CAJWSQ010000365.1 GCA_913045895.1 uncultured Flavobacteriales bacterium
CAGATGTAATAACTGCATGCGACAGCTATACTTGGATTGACGGTAACACATACACCGCTTCAAACAACTCGGCCACACACACACTTGTAAATACTTTTGGGTGTGATAGCCTAGTAACGCTTGACTTGACAATTTTGAGCTCCTCGGCCTTTACGGATGTTGTCTCAGCTTGCGATAACTATACTTGGATAGATGGAAACACGTATACAGCATCTAATAATTCTGCAACGTATACTATTCCAAATTCTGTGGGATGTGATAGTATTATCACGCTTAACCTTACTCTGAATCAATCTACTAGCTACATTGATATGGTAGAAACTTGTGGGGCTTCATATACATGGATAGATGGTAATGTTTACTCCTCAAATAATAACTCTGCAACCCACATTATTCAAAATGCTGCTGGTTGTGACAGTACTATTTATCTAGATCTTACTTTTTTAAGTTCATTTACTACAACGGATACTGTGGTTTCTTGCGATAGCTATACTTGGATTGATGGCAATACATATTCTGAATCTACAAATATTCCAACAGTAACATTAACTTCTGTAGGCGGTTGCGATTCAATAGTATTTCTAGATTTAACCATTAACTCAGTTAGTGAAACAGGTGTTTTCATCTCTGGAGATTCATTAATTGCAGCAAATCTTTCGGCAAGTTACCAATGGATAAATTGCAACGATAATACACCCATTCAAGGTGAAACAAACTTCTATTTTGTCCCGACAGTTTCTGGAGATTACGCTGTAATATTAGAAGAAAATGGGTGTACTGCACAATCTGTTTGCGAAATAGTAACTGTGGTTGGAATTTCGGAATCTGATAACTGGAAAAATGAAGTAAGCATTTATCCACAACCATCTAATGGCCAGTTTACCATTGAATTTGGAGATGAAAAAATCAACGATGTACGCATACATTCTATCAATGGAACTTTAGTTTATCAAAAAAGCACTACAGCTCAAAACAAGCTAATAGTAGTATTAAACGAACCAACAGGAATGTATTTTATTACACTTTTAAGTGATAAAGGAACAGCCACATACCGATTAATGAAGAATTGATTTTAACCCCTAAAATCAGTTTATATGCAATAGGCTGTCTCTTGATTGAGACAGCCTATTTATTTTATACTAACCGCTTCTATATTACGCTTACATTTTTAGTTAGTATTCGTTTTCCATTCGGTAATATCATCAATAGATTGCACGGCAACACTATGGTATCCTAGCCTTGCTTTGGTGTAAATATTTCTTGCTTTCTCTCCAGTTGTATCGGCTTTCATAAGGGCTTTATAGAGTGGAGTTAGAAATTGCCTAACGGTTGGTTAATCACTTCGTAACGTAGGTATAGTGCTCTCAAACTAAGCGTAGTAAAAGCCCTGAAAAAGGCAAATAAGACGCGTTGTGTAAATAATCAAACAATACATCATTCAGACTAAGGGCTTCTGTATTGTTTAGAGGTATATCGACAAAAATTAGCTCAAATTAATATCTTCCCAACAATGACTGATGGTTACTACTGCTACCAAAAAGTAATGGCTGAGAGGGTAATAGAGTAATAAAGCATGAATTCTTAACTCATACTTGTAACACAAAAACAAAGCTTAAGACTGTAATTAAACAATCTATAGAACTCTATAATAGTAAGAGGCCTCACCTAGGTTTAAACATGAAAACACCGAATGAAGAACACAAAAAAACCTGTGAGGAATATCCCACAGGTTCTTTTAATTATAACATCGTAATAACCATCAACCTATTTTTAGGTGAGGCATATTGATATTGGCTTACGCCAATACTTCTTTCACTTTATCAGCAGCTTCTTGAAGAGTAATTGCTGAATGAACTGCTAAACCAGACTCATCAATCAATTTCTTAGCTTCAACTGCATTGGTTCCTTGAAGACGTACAATGATTGGAACTTTAATGTCACCAATATTTTTGTATGCGTCAACAACACCTTGAGCTACACGATCGCAACGAACGATACCACCAAAGATGTTTACCAAAATTGCTTTTACATTGTCATCACGTAAAATGATACGGAATGCCTGCTCAACACGCTTAGCATCTGCAGTACCACCAACATCTAAGAAGTTTGCA
>CAJWSQ010000366.1 GCA_913045895.1 uncultured Flavobacteriales bacterium
GCTGAAAGAAATGGAGAGAAGATTCCAGAATTTAATTTCGGAAATTCACCATTTGATTATATGTCTGACGAAATTACTAATAAGCCAGTAGTACTTACTACAACCAATGGAACTAGAGCAATCAACATGGCTGCTGAAAGTTTTCAGGTTATAGTTGGTGCTTTTACCAATATCTCAGCAGTGGTAAATTACATTGCTGATCATTCAGACAAAGATGTATTGGTATTGTGTTCAGGATGGAAAGGCAGATACAATTTAGAAGATACCTTATTTGCTGGCGCTTTAACTTATGAGTTAAACCAAAAAGGGGTTCTTTCTGAGATTGAAGATAGTGCGCTTTCTGCTATGTATCTTTACAACTTGGCTAAAGACGATCCGTATAAGTTCTTAATGAACTCTTCTCATAGAAGAAGATTGAAAAAATTGAATTTGAAAGAAGACGTTCGTTATTGTTTACGAACTGATTTTACGGATATCGTACCAATCTTGAAAGAAGGAAAACTTGTGCCTTCAAACGGTAAAAGCGAATTACCTCAAATCCGATTCGCTAAGCAGGGAGCTGCTTAATTCAATAAGTCATCAATAGCTTCGGCTAGTTTATAATCTTTTTCAGTTACAATATCACCAGCATCATGTGTGTTGAGTGATATTGTAACTTTGTTGTATTCATTACTCCAGTTTGTGTGATGTTGTTGGCTCTCAGCTAAAAGAGCTACTCTGTTCATAAAAGCCCAAGCCTCTGAAAAATCTTTAAATTCAAAAGACTTCTCTAATTTGTTGTTGTTTTCAGTCCAGTTCTTCATGATCTTTTTATGGACTAACAAAATGGAAGTGATGATGTTTTAATTCTCCCAAATTCGGTAACCAATTGTTAGGTCTATTGTAGTTACCATATTCTCACCGATTTGAAATCCCTCATTGATTTGTTGGTTCCCTATGCGATCGTAATAATCGTAATAGGTAGCAATGTTTGCACCAATTCTAAAATCAACTTCAACTTTTGTAAGCGGATAAGCTCTTATTCCAACACCTAAATCAAATCGGAATAAATCGGCTTCTTCATCTAAGTATGTTAGCTTTTGATAATTAACATCTCCGCCAGCATAAAAGTGAGAGTTAATAATTTCTAGAAAGCTAATATTACCACCCAATATTGCTCCGTATGATTGATCATATTGGTCGTTCAGGAATAATCCATAGCGATTTTCAATTCGTGAATCGTTGTCAGAAAACGAGTAGTTAACTCCGAGATACGTTCGTGTTTTTTCGTCTATTCTGTATTCGCCTAATAAGTTAGCATTTACATATGCCCAATTCACAAGGTCTGTTTTAATGAAAAATCCATTTTCATAGGTTTCAAAATCTCTTTGGGCTAGTGACTGAAATGATAAAAAGAGAGTACTTAAAAGTAGAATTAAAGTTGTGTTAGTGCTTGATTTAAACATAAGCGGATTTCAATTGGTTGATTATAGATAAATGTTGAGCTGGTAATACAAAAGACAATAATATTGTATTTGAAATGAACTGGAAAGGAATATCGAGGTTAACGCTCGTCTCAATACTGTTACTAACTCTTTTAGCTGGATACTTTCTGCAAAATATCCGTTTCGATTATGAGTTTGAAAATTTCTTCCCGTTAGAAGATCCCGATTTAGAATTTTACCAAGAATTCACCTCTCATTTTGAAAGTGATAATGATTTTGTTTTAATCGGTATTCAGCACAGCCCCAGTGTTTTTGACACTTCTTTTTTAATGCAGATTGATGCGCTAACCAATCAATTAAAAGCTTTAGAAATTGTTGAAAGTGTTCAATCTCCAACAGAGGCAAAGCAAATAATCATGGGGCCTTTGGGACCCATTCAAGTTCCTTACTTACATCCTAAAAAAGCCGATAGGTTAGTTTCTGATTCCACTCGAGTGTATCAAACCGAATTCCTCGTTGGCTCACTTTTTTCTTCTGATGCTCAGTCTGTTGCCTTGTTGCTTCAAATAACACCAAATTTGAGTAAAGCCAAAAGTGATGTAGTTGTAGATCAGATTGATGAGGTTTTACAGAACTTTGAATTTGAAGATATCCATATATCGGGGCGTTTTCACGGGC
>CAJWSQ010000367.1 GCA_913045895.1 uncultured Flavobacteriales bacterium
TTAGTGTTTGCTTTACCCTGTATTTTCATACGCATCTGTCTACCTGAAAACCTAACATCTGTTGGATTGCTTAATTGAGTAACTCCATGGTTTGTTTCGCTACCATTTGGATGTTGTCTAGTTTTAAACGTTACTTCAACTTCACCTTGTACTCTTTCGTCAGGTATTAAAGATGTAACTTTCATGATGGTATCACCATTACCAAGACTTATCGGCCCGGACTCTGCAAATGGTTTAACTGATCCGTGTGTGTAGCCTGTCTCGTGATTGTATAAATTACCACTAGCATCAGCAAAAATTGGATTTCTAAAGACTCCTTGATCTACAGCAGCAGTCCTATCTAATGTTCCCGTAGCCCAATGAGCTTCTTTATAGTCTAGAGTAACGTATCTATTGTTTTCATTTGAATTTGAACGACCTAATGCAATGCCTTTGCATTGAAGTGTCATACACATAATACTTCTGGCCCAATTGTCTTGTTCTAATGATTTAGGTACTTTAAACGTGACGTAAAAGAATTCATTCAATTTTTCATCGATGGTAGATAAACAATTAGTCCGATAACTAAATCCAATAGAATTGTTGTTTAATTCTTGATTGCAATTGTGACGATACACACATTGATGAAGTTGAGATGATTTTAAAATCATAGCTACCGAATTCTTTCCTTTTATTTGAAATATATAATAAGGTTTTAAAGCAAGTTCACGAGCAAGAGACTGTTTGATTCCCCTTGAGGTATTGGTAGTGCTACTGCTGCTGCTACTAGATGACGATACGGAAGTTGTAGAAGAAAAAGATGACGACGATGACGATGCTGTTTCAGACGTTGAAGATCTGTCTTCTGGATTCTCTACAACTTCACCATCATCATCATTACCACCATCATCATCACCAAAATCATCATCACCAAAATCATCATTACTAAAACCGACATCATCGTTACTAGCATTCATTTCTGAAACTAAATTTGGAGGTGAAATTGCTACTGCGGAAGCTGTTGGTTCTGAGGAAGCCATTTGCTCTGAGGAAGCCATTGATGCTGGTACCTGTATTGGTACGCTCGGTACTTTTGGATATGCAGTTTTACCAAAAAGTAACAATATAGACGCAGCGGTCTTGCTATCGGGAACATAATTGGAGGCAGGAATGAAAGGCGGTGTGGAGGAAGGATTGATTGATGGTTTTTCTGTGTTGGATACTACTTTGTTGGTAAGTTTTGGAGCTTTGAACTGTTTATTTTGTAGGCTGGGTGATATTAATGCAGATACGGCTGCAGGCTCAATTGCAAAAAAAATTAAAGCAAGAAGGTTAATAATTATGAGTGATGTTGAAGGTGTTTTGGATAACAATAAAAAATTAATATCCGAAATTAACTCTGCCTCTATTAAAGATTTAATTGATAATGAAATAATAACTATAGTCGTAAACCCATCTATCGGAATAATGTTTAGAATATGCATAGATAAGTAAATAAATATTCCAATTAGACTGAAAAAGCTAGTAAGAAGGCCAATGATTGAAACTATATGAAGAGGTTTGTTTGAGAATGACAATATTGCATTAGTTGCGAATGCTACATATTTAAACCAACTAAATTTACTAGCACCTCCGTAACGTTTATTCCTTGTGTAATCTATACCAATTTGCTTTCCACCAATATAACTAATGATGCCTCTTAAATAAACATTAGACTCTTTAAAATTTTTAACTTGATTGATAATCCTCCTATCAATTAATCTGAAATCGCCTGAGTCTATAGGAATATTGATATCTGATAAAAAATTGATCAGTCTATAAAAAATTTTTCTTTGGGCCTCTAGAAAGATTGATTCTCTTCTTCTTTTTATTACCCCATACACAACATCAAAACCCTCTTCCCATTTTTCAAGAAATTTATATATTAAGTTTGGGTTGTCCTCACCGTCTGCATTGATTTGAATTGCAGCATCTCCTGTACATATATCATAACCAGTAAGTATGTTGGCTTGATACCCAAAATTTCTATTTTGACATTTATATATAAAATTATTTTTCTTAGCAATATTGATTGCATCTAATGAGGAGCCATCATCACTATTGTTATCTAGCAAAATAACTTC
>CAJWSQ010000368.1 GCA_913045895.1 uncultured Flavobacteriales bacterium
AGTGTTGGTTGCCAGCTGGACGGCTATACCATTGTCAGATTCATCGGTAAACGTTGCCGGAAAAATGTGACGCTTTTCATACAATTCACAAACCTTTTCACTAAATGGATTAAGATCCGCTGCATGAAACTGATAACCTTGCTTCAACATACCTGTTGAGGTAGTTAAATATGCCGAGTAACCAATAATAGGTAACGCAATAGCTGCTGCTGCATACTTCCAATTGAATCCTTTCTTAGCAGAATCAGTTTCAACAGTTTCAACTGCCTCAGGTTTTTCGCCTTTTGGAGGTTGGGCAACAGGCATTTTATGAAAGCTTTCTAGACCAAAAGAAGCTTTGCTGTTTGTGTTTGAAGTATCGGGTTCAAAAAGTAAACGTCCGTCAGTAGTTTTTTGGAAACTACCAATTTCAGAAATTTGAACACGACTTTTTTGCGTTAACATCTGCTTGATCTCATCCACATAAGTATTGACCACTTTAAGGGATTCATCATAAGAAACAGCCTCTTTTTCCATCACAAAGTTTACCAGTAAACCATCATTGTGTTTTAAATGACCGTTAAATGAAAACTGTCTTTGCGGAGGAGTAAACTTATGAGTAATTCGATCAACTTGAGCGCTTTTTGGGTTAGCCAAAAAACCACCAAATCCTGGCAAAATCACACAATCGTGATCTTGTAAAAGCGTTTTTATGTGTGCACTCAATGTTAACATCAGTCCGCTAAAATAGAATATTCGCACAAGCTTTAAAACAAAACAGCAACAACTGATTTCACATTAGATTACATTTGATACCCTATGAAGTACTACGCTTTATTGATTGTTTCAGCCTTATTGTTTTCATTCTCAGCAGATCAACCTGAAGAAAATCAGGCAATCTTGTACTTGAATGAAATGACTCAAGCATTAGATCAACTGAAAACTTTTAAAGGCGAAATGAAGAGCAAAGAGCGGATTGATGGTGTTTTTATGCATTACCACAATCAAATGACGGTGGCTTTTCATCCTAAAAGAGTCTACATAAAAGCATTTAATGACGATGGCTCTTTAGGTCCAGAAGTATTGTATCGCGAGGGTGAAAATGACAACAGAGTTTTGGTAAATACGCATGGTTTTCCGTTTATCAATATCAATTTGAGCCCTACTTCATCTTTGCTCAGAAACAATAGACATAACACCATTCTCGAGGCTGGAGGTGTTTACTTGTCTAAAGTATTAAAATCAACCGTGAATTTTGTACCCGTTGAAAAACGAGATCAAGTGTTTAGTTATCATGGAGAAGTAACTCATAGAGGGAGAAAGTGCCACAGAATAATAGTAGATAATCCCGATTTTGGATACATTACTTATCAGGCTAAAGAAGGTGAAACAATACGTTCTATTGCGTTTAGCAGATCCATTAGTGAATATAAAATCATAGAGAGCAATCCTGAGTTAGACGATTACGATAGCTCGGTTGAAGGTAAAGAGATTACTATCCCAAATTCATTTTCACGAAAAAACATCATTTACGTTGATGTTGAAAATGGAATGCCTTTATACTTAGAGAATTATGATGATAAAGGTTTGTACAGCATGTATGATTATATTTGGTTAAAAGTAAACTCCGAATTGCCGAGCGATGCTTTTGATCCAGATAATCCGAATTACGGATTTTAATTAAAGTCAGTTTTCATGTCACTACAACCTATTTCCGAAACACACGCATTATTAACGCTTCGCTTACTCAATGGTATTGGCGATAAAATTGCTCGTTTATTAATCAACCAAACGGGATCTGCAGTTAAACTCTTTGAGTTATCTAAACGTGAGTTATCAGAAATTACAAATCATTCTTTAACGGTTTTAAAAGTGGGAACCTCGTCTAAGGTAGGTATTTTAAGACCTTCAAACACTTCTAAAGACGAAAAATTATCCAATGCTTTGGTATTATATTCAACAGTACCCGGAACTAAAGGTACAGCCTTCTTAATTTCTTCAAGTAGGCCATTTTTCTTTAAATAAGACAATCCCGGATTACTACCTAAAATACCATACTCTTCCTCGTAGTTAAAGAATACTTTATTAAGTTTTTCTTTAAGTTCTGGCATAGCTGATAA
>CAJWSQ010000369.1 GCA_913045895.1 uncultured Flavobacteriales bacterium
ACGGTTAGGTATCCAGAGACTATTGAACCTGTGAAAGTTTGGATGAAGGTTTTCACTGTGTTAAATATCCCAAATTCCCATCAAACTGACGAGTAGATGCGCATACTTGAGCATTAGATATAGCGACTGAAACAATCCCTCCTGCCACTCTGTACCGACAGTTTTTATAACCTAAGGGAGTAGAATCTTTTTCAGAAGTACTTTCCTTTGGAGTAGAAAAGTCTAGTGGTGATCTTCCTGCTGAAATATTTCCTCCAATGCCCATGAGTAAAGCTCCATCCCTTCGGCGCTTTTCTTGCTCAGCGGCTTTTGAATCAGCCTCTTGCTGTTGAGCTAATTGCGCTCTGCGTAGAGACGCTAACCTTGCTGTTGCTGCCGCATCTTTTTGTTGTTGTCTTTCAGCAATCGTAAGCTTCATTACGCAATCAGCATGTTCAGTGCTTTTAGGTTTAAAGCCAAATGAAGCACAATCTTCCCGTCTTAGTTTGAGCTTATCTATAGAATTTTGTTGTGCCTTTCTTAGCGTTTCTTGACGAGACAACTCATCCCTTTCTTTTATTAGGCTTTTGATTCTCAGTTCATCTTGGAGATGTTCAGCATACTCTGAACCAGACATGCAGACAGCTCTTATTGTAGTTGGATATGATCGTGTCCAAAAGGCAGTTTCTATGTCCGTTACAACTTGTTTTAACTTAGAGCCTATTTTTTTAGAGCAAATATTATATGCAAGTCTATGTATTTCATCTCCATAAGTTCTATCTGGCATATGCCGACCATCAGTAAAGATTTCAATGATATTATCTTGTTCTTGTTCTTGTTCTTGCTCTTGCTCTTGCCCTTGCCCTAATGACCGGTACCAGTAGTTATTCGTGCTGACGAACCCCGATCTACCTGCGGCATTGACGGTTTCTATAGCGCCCAAATTTGGGTCGCCTTGAATCCAGTCTCCTTCAGGAAATATTAAAACTCTTGTGCACCCTGTCATGACTATCAACAGCACACATAAACCCAATTTAATATTTGTCATTTAAATATCCTAACTGTTGGTATCGTAACCATACCTTTTGAGTTTGAAGGTAAAATGAGAAATCAACAAGCAAATATTGGGGTAGAAAGATTAAGAGATAATGTTGATTCTCTTATAGTAATTAATAACAATAAGTTACGCGATGTTTATGGTAATCTAGGTTTTAAAGCTGGCTTTTCTAAAGCAGATGAAGTATTAGCAACTGCAGCTAGAGGGATTGCAGAAGTAATTACTCATCATTATACACAAAACATTGATTTACGTGACGCGAAAACAGTACTTTCAAATAGTGGAACTGCGATTATGGGTAGTGCGAGTGCAAGTGGAACAAATAGAGCTTCCGAAGCAATTTCAAAAGCACTGGATTCTCCATTGTTAAATGATAATAAAATTAAAGGAGCTACAAATGTGTTGTTGTTAATTGTTTCTGGTATAGAAGAAATTACTATTGATGAGATTGGAGAAATTAGTGACTTTATCCAGAGTGAGGCTGGACATGGTGCTAATATTATTATGGGTGTTGGTGATGACGAATCTCTAGAAGATGCTGTGGCTATTACTGTTATTGCTACAGGATTTAATGTAGAACAACAAAACGATATTGTAAATACAGAGTCTAAAAAAGTAATTCATATTCTAGAGGGTGAACAACGAGCAGAACAAGTTTTAGTAGCTGATAAAACGGTACCTAATGTTGATTCCACTTCTAATGAAACTATTGATAAACCAATTATAAATAATTTTGAAGAGCCAATAATTAGACATTCTCTTCTTGAAGAAGTTAAAGAACTTGTTGCTCCAAAAAAAACCATTCCATTTGAGGATTTTATTCAGACATCTGATTCGTTGAAACATTTAGAAGTTAATTTTGAAGAAATTAACATAAATCATTTGGCTGAATTTCAAGAAGTAAATATTAATGAGATTAATGTTGAAGATTTTATTATAGTAGATTCAAAAGTAGAAGAAACTATTGAAGATAAATTTACGGAAGCAAATAGAGATATTGAGATCCCTGAGGAGCAAATATTAATGTTTGATTTAGAAGTAAACACTGCTTC
>CAJWSQ010000370.1 GCA_913045895.1 uncultured Flavobacteriales bacterium
GAATCTCTAAAAATGAACCTTTGCCTCAATCTTGTCATTTCGGGGTTATTTTTACCAAAAAACACTTTCATATCTTTGGTTTTGACACAGATCCATTCACGGTCATATTTGGCTCCGAACGGTGTCATGATGAGATCATCTACCTCCATTCCTTTGACTCCGCTAATAGGGTATAAGAAAAGCTTGTCGATAGATATTTTTTTCTCTTGCTTTCCCAAGCATTTCCTTAGACAAATCAATACCCTCAAGGTATGCAGAATTTGATTTAACTACTACTCCAGTTAGTCCTGTCCCACATCCTAAATCCAAAACTGCTCCAAATGAGTTACCAGCATTATCGAGATTCATTACCTCGTAAATAATTTTAGGAATCTTATATTCAAGCATGTCAACTAAAGAGAGATCAAATATAGAGGCATAGCCATCAAACAATGTTTCTACGTAAGCTCTCGGAGCAGTGCTCGTTGTTTGTCCTGTTAAAAATGCAAGGATATGTTTAGTTTGAAGACAATCAGGTCTAATCTTGATAACTTCTTCGTAACTGGCTATTGCCTCTTCATACCTATGAAGATCTTGCAGAGCAAGCCCCATGTTGCTATGGGCGTCGGCATCTTGAGGATCTAATTCCACGGCTCTGTGTTTGGCATATAGCGATTCTGACATTTTGCCTTTTGTTCTAAGTACTGCTCCGAGTATTTTCCAACCAATTTGGTATTCTGGGAAATTTTTAGTGGTAGATCTTGCTAGCTTCTCAGCTTCTTCATACTGTTTTTTTTGATACTGCTCAACTAGATTCTTTACCTGTGACTGAGGTGGGCCTAGTCTATTAGTATTTTTGTATTGTGCATTCTTATGTTTACTTTCAGAAACCTTCTGACGTTTTTCTTTTAGTGTGAGGTTCTTATTTTTGTTAGATGGCTTGGACGATATTGAGAGCTGATTGAGTTGGTTTTCTAAAGTGTTAACTTTCTCTCCATCAAATCCTTGTTTCCTAGCCTCAAGGATAAGGGCCTTTGCAGCTTCAACTTTCTTTTGTTTGAGATGCGCATCAATGTATGACAACCAAAATTGTTCTATTTTAGGATTGGCTTCAAGAGCAGTTTTAAATAACGGGAGTGCTGCCTCAGTCTTATTAACAGATACAGCTAATACAGCTAAGTTATGATTGGCATCAGCGTGTGTTGGTTGAGATTGTAGAATAGCGCGATAAAGACGTTCAGCTTCTTCAAGCTTACCTTCTTTGTGTGCATCAATACCGTGCTGAAGTGTTTGCTTAATCGTTAATTTCATTTATTTTCACAAATCTGTTCTGAACATGCTGTAAGTGTTTGTTTCGATCAGTCAGATAAGAAAGAAGTTATCATGTAGGGATAATATCAAATGCTAGCACTATTCGGTTTTCTTCTTCATCAAAGGGAATGGTGTAGTGATGAAGCGAAGATGGGAAAAAGCACAAACTGCCCGTCACTACATCGATAATACTTTCTTGTCCTTTTTCAGCTGCGAGTAAATCCTCTTTATCACTCGTGCACAAAACAAGGTTACCACTATCAGGCTTTGACTTTGGGGGCACGTTTATGTAAATACTACCCGATAACCAGCCAGAATGGTGCATATGAGAGTCTAATTTACCCCCCTTTTGCATTGAGACAAGCCAACCATAGATACTATATGACGTTGGCCAGTTCTTTATAAAACCTTCTTCACTATCCTTGAAATAAACCCTGTACTTTTCAATTTCTGCACGAATAATACTTTCTATTTCTGTTCCAATAATTTCTTCAATGATGAAGACACAATCACTGAAGTTGATACAGTAAGTAGCTCAGTGCAGAGAAGCGTTATAAAAAGTACGCAAGAAATACGTACAAAATCCTTGTATTGTTTTAAAAAATCAATCTCTACTCTTTTTAAGAACTCAGGAGATAGATACATATATTTCATCAAGATTAAGAACATCCAAAACACTCCCAATCTCCAAGCAGGAGCGCTGGGGATGCCAAAGCATCCCTGGAATTTGGGAGATAGAAAATATTTCCTTGAACACTGTTTTAAGATTAGATACCATTTAAGAATTTTCAGCAACT
>CAJWSQ010000371.1 GCA_913045895.1 uncultured Flavobacteriales bacterium
ACTTATGAAACCAGAAAAAGTGATATTCAGAGTATTGATGTGCTAAAAGATGCTTCTTCGACTGCGGTGTATGGTGCAAGAGGGGCAAATGGTGTGATTATTGTCACCACCAAAAAGGGATCTACTGGGAAAGCAAATGTTACTTATAATGGGTATTACGGAATTAGAACTAAAGCTCATATGCCAGAATTCATGAATTCCCAACAGTACCATGACTTGTATTCTCAAGATGGTTTCAAGAGAGGTTTTACTGCTCAGGAAATGTTTAATGTAAACAATGGCATTTCAGCTAATTGGGTAGATTTAGTTACTAGGGATGAAGCTGCACAGCAAAATCATACAGTTGCAGTTTCTGGTGGTTCTGAGAAAACATCATATAATTTTTCAGCTGGTTATTTAGAAGAAGAGGGGCTTACAATGCATACTGGTTTTGAAAGATTAAGTTTAAACGCAGGTATTGAGAGCCAGGTTTCTGAAAATGTTAAGGTAGGTTTTACTACTTACATTACTCAGACTGATAGGAATTGGGGTTCAACGGAAGCTTTAAGATCTTCCTATAGAGCAAGGCCCACAGGAACACCATTTTTTGATAAACGTCAAGATACAGGTCCAAGTAGGCCAGCAAAAAGTACACCAAAAGATCGTTTTGTCATTACTGTCGGTGCTGTTTTATATTTAATGTTTCCTACATTAGTTGCTGGTACATTTAAAATATTTGATTGCAGAATTATTGGTAACGATTCTTATTTGCATGTTGATTTAGAAGAATCATGTAGCAGTAATCGATATAAATTAATGGCAGGATTACTTGGCGTAACACAAATGATATTGTATGTGATTGGATTACCATGTTTAATGTTATGGTTTTTAATTCGAAACAAAGATCGATTAGAGACAAATGTTGTTCAATGTAGATATGGATTATTTTATGCTGGATATAAAAGAGAAAGATTTTATTGGGAAACGGTGTTGTCGTTGCGTAAGATTGGAATTGTTGGTTTAGGTGTATTTGGTCCTGGTTTAGGTCCTGTTCGACAATCTGTATTTGCATTATTAATGTTATTAATATTTATTGTATTAGAAATTAGTGGAAAACCGTTCAAAGAACCAAGTCCACGTTATAAAATATTAAAAAGATTAGAATTAACATCATTAATTGTATTGTGGTTGACGATGTGGTGTGGTATTATGATTTTTTCATCAACAGGAGATAACAACGAAGGAGCAGTGCAAGTGCTAACCATTCTTGTAGCCTTAATGACTTCTTTTATGATGATATGGTTGGTTGGACAATTATTGAACGAATGTTTGCATGAAAAAAGAGAAAGCGGTGCCATAGAAAATATTGTAAGATTAAGAAGAAAAGCCAGTGCTAGTGTAATGAGAAGAGTTAATAGTTGGAGTAGAAGAAGTGTTGATGAGACACCAGTGGACGTCACGGAAGAGGAGGAGGAGGAGGAAGAGGATTGTGGTGATAGTAGTGGTGGTAGGAATAAAAGTGGTGAAACGGTTGTAAGTGAAATTGAACTAAGAACTTGGTCACAACCATTAAATCCAGCCTTTACCAAGGATGAAATGGATAATACATCTTCGACTGGCAATGCGTTTATGGCAGCACCACCACCCGCACCAAAGAGATCTGTTAATCGAACGGAAAGAAGAAAAAGGTTGGCTTCAAAGGGTAAAAGCACTTCTATGTTAGGGTTAACACCACCACCTGCATTGGAGAGACCAATTACCGATTAATGCCATAAAAAGTTGATGTAAGATATCTGTACGTAAAATTGATAAAAATAAAAATAATTTCAAAAAAATATTCAGAATATATTCAACAAAAAATGTGATTATTATACACGTACGTAAACTCTTTACCTTCGGTATTTCTACGAAGGTACCCATTCATCTTTATTGATATTTGTTGATATTTGTTGATATTTGTTGATAACTAACTAATTAAATGACTATGTTTTAAGTGTAGCTTGGCCTAGTCATCCAACGCCCGTCGGAAATTAGGGACAGATTATGTCAAAGCATAAAGACCGTATTTTACACGCTGTTGACATGCGAGGGACCGTGT